>DVGD01000212.1 GCA_018712905.1 Candidatus Avoscillospira stercoripullorum
GTAGGGGCGGCCTTTATGGCCGCCCGTGGCAGTTGTGGCTTCGGAGGTGCACCGTAGGGCGGCATGCCCTCATGCCGCCGCTCTTACCAGGCCGCTTCGCGGCACGGGTCGATGAGGACATCGACCCCTACAGGGTGGGGTTAAAATTTGCACCGTTCCCGGTGGGACGGCACGGGCGGGGATAAACCCCGCCCCTACGAAAAAATCGGAAGCGTGCCGTAGGGGCGGCTTTTATGGCCGCCCGTGGCAGTGGCGGTTTCGGAAGTGCATCTACGCTTCTTCGCTGCGGGAGAGCTGCACCTGCTGGAGTGCGTCGGCGGCCAGGGCGAATTCCTCGTCCTCCACAATCTCCTCCACGCTGCACTGCTCCCCTTCCTCCAGATAGCGGAAGAGGTAGATGTCCGCCTCCAGCTCCGGCGTGTCAAGATCCGGCGTCAGGGCGATATAACGCCGCCCGCCGGCTTCGTAGATGGCGATGACCCGGTAGTCGCTCTCCCCCTGGTCGTGGGTGATGGTGATGATGGCGCCCTCGCTGTGGCTGCCCTTGGGAAATTGTTCTAGTGCCATAGTTTTTCTCCTGTTCCAAGGCAATTTGTTATTCTCATTATAAAAGTCCTTCGGCGCCGGGTCAAGCCGTTCCGGCGCCGATTTCTTTTGCCAAATCTCGCACTGAGAGAATTGCGCATCTTGTCCACTTCGTCTATTGCTTTTTTTGCGCCGATTTGGTAAGATAAAGCCAGAATAAAGTAAAGGAGTTGTTTCCCATGCCTCTTGTTACTACCACCGAAATGTTCAAGAAGGCCTACGACGGCGGCTACGCCATCGGCGCTTTCAACGTCAACAATATGGAGATCGTGCAGGGCATCACCGAGGCCTGCCGCGAGGAGAAGGCCCCCGTTATCCTGCAGGTGTCCAAGGGCGCTCGTGCCTACGCCAACCACACCTACCTGGTGAAGCTGGTGGAGGCCGCTGTGATTGAGTGCCCCGAGATTCCCATCGCCCTGCATCTGGATCACGGCCCGGATTTCGAGACCTGCAAGGCCTGCATCGACGGCGGCTTCACCTCCGTCATGATCGACGCCTCCTCCAAGCCCTTTGCCGAGAACATCGAGATCACCCGCAAGGTCGTCGAGTACGCCCATGACCACGGTGTCGTGGTCGAGGCTGAGCTGGGCACCCTGGCCGGCATCGAGGACGATGTGAAGGTCGCTGCCCATGCCGCTTCCTACACCCGTCCCGAAGAGGTCGAGGAGTTCGTCTCCAAGACCGGCTGCGACTCCCTGGCCATCGCCATCGGCACCAGCCACGGCGCTTATAAGTTCACCGCCGATCAGTGCACCCGCAATGAGAAGGGCATCCTGGTTCCCCCTCCGCTGCGCTTCGACGTCCTCGAGGAAGTCTCCAAGCGTCTGCCCGGCTTCCCCATCGTGCTCCACGGCTCTTCCTCCGTGCCCCAGGACTATGTGAAGATGATCAACGAGAACGGCGGCAAGATGCCCGATGCCGTGGGTATCCCCGAAGAGCAGCTGCGCCACGCCGCTGAGCTGTCCGTGTGCAAGATCAACATCGACTCCGATCTCCGTCTTGCCATGACCGGCACCATCCGCGCCTTCTTCAACGAGCATCCCGACAAGTTCGACCCCCGCGAGTACCTCAAGCCCGCCCGTGCCAACATCAAGGAACTGGTTCGCCACAAGCTGGTGGACGTTCTGGGCTGCGCCGGCAAGGCCTAATTCCCCCAAAACGCACAGCGCCGCGGCACAAAGCCGCGGCGTTTTTTGATTCCGAAATAAAAACCGCGCCGCAGAGAGCTTTCTCTTGCGGCGCGACCTTCATTGGATCAATTACATCACGCAGACGTTAACAGCGCGCATCTTGCCGTTGTCCTTGGGATCGGGCTCGACCTCGTAGCTGACCTTCTGGCCTTCCTCGAGCTTCTTGAAGCCCTCGCACTGGATGGCGGAGAAGTGGACGAAAACATCGCCGCTGCCGTCATCGTTGGAGATGAAGCCATAACCCTTTTCAGAATTGAACCATTTTACCGTACCGCTCATTTCGGGTACCTCCCCATAAAAATTTGTACCCATGAAAACGAAAAACCTTCACGCTCCCGACACAATCCGACATTGTACCAGAACGCAAAGGAATACAATTATCGTGAATACTTTAACACTATCGCACAAAAATATGGAAATGTCAAGGACTTTTTATTGGAAATATCTAACATGCTTTCTTTTCTTTCTTGCGTCAGGGTCGAACGGGGGGTATAATGGCCATATCGACGAGGAAAGGACAAATTTGTGATGGAGATTCGCGTAATGGCTGTGGGAGACGTGGTGGGTCGCCCGGGGCTTCACTACCTTACAAGCCGGCTTCGGACAATTCGCAAGCAAAAGGGCATCGATTTTTGTGTGGTCAACGGCGAGAACGCCGCCATGAACGGCATGACCCCCGGCCAGGGCGAGGACATCCTCGACGCCGGCGCCGACGTGGTCACCCTGGGCAACCACACCTGGCGGCAGCGGGAAATTGTGGATTACCTGGATGAGACTTCCCGGGTGCTCCGCCCGGCCAATTTTATGCCACAGCTTCCCGGCCAGGGAATGGGCGTCTACGAGACCGGCAAGGGCGAAATCGCCGTGGTCAACCTCATCGGCCAGTACCAAATGGACGTCCACTGCGACAACCCCTTCTATAAAATCGACGATATTCTGTGCCAATGCCAGGGCATCCCCACGGTGGTGGACTTCCACGCCGAGGCCAGCTCGGAAAAGCTGGCTATGGGCTTCTACCTGGACGGACGGGTGGGCGCCATATGGGGCACCCACTGTCACGTGCCCACGGCAGACCTCAGGATTTTGCCCCAAGGAACGGGGTATATCTCGGATCTTGGCATGACGGGGCCGCGAGATGGCGTGCTGGGCATTCGCCCGGAACAGTCCATCGCGCTCTTCCGGGGCGAGCTCACCTCCCGCTTTGCCCCCGCGGCGGGTTCCTGCTGGCTCACCGGCGCCATTTTCACCCTGGACGGCCACGGGAAATGCGTGGCCGTGGAGCAGGTTTTGGATATGGAAGGATAAAAACGGACGGGTGCTGCCCGTCCGTTTTTCGTTATGCCTGCCGGTTGATTTCCTTGCGGACAATCTGGGCAAGAAGCTCCTGACCTTCCTTTGTGCGCAGGGTTTCCAGCACCATGGCGCGCACCGTATCCTGGAACGCCTTGTTCTGGAGGAAGGACGCCACCAGGGCTCCCTGCTGGCCGCCCGACGGCGCAGGCGCCGCCTTGGGCTGGGGACGGGGACGGTGCACCACAGGCGGCTCGTCCTCCACCACGCCCGAGAGGGCGGCGGTCATCCAGCTCTCCTGGCGGGTGGGGTCGTCGCTCTCGCCCCGGAGGTAGAAGAGAGAGACGCCGAAATATCCGGCAATCTTCTCCTGCTGCTCCTTGGTGGGCGTCTGCCGGCCTGTTTCAAACTTCTCCACGGCGTTCCGGGGCAGTCCCAGGGCGATGGAGAGGGCGGGACGGGTGAGCCCCTTCTCGGTGCGCAGCTCTTCGATGCGCTGAGCCAATGTTACCATGTCTTCCGCCTCACTTCGTCAGGAGCGCGTCCAGCTCGTCGATGAGCCGGCCAAAGAGCTCCAAGGCGGATTCCACCGGGGCAGGGGTGCTCATATCCACACCGGCAATTTTCAGAAGCGACACCGGGTCGGTGGAGCAGCCGCCGGAGAGGAACTTGAGATAGTTTTCCACCGCAGGTGCCCCTTCCTTCTGGATCTTCTGGGAGATGGCTATGGCTGCGGAGAAGCCGGTGGCGTACTGATAGACATAAAAATTCCGATAGAAGTGGGGAATTCTCGCCCACTCGATGGCAATTTCCTCGTCCACCACGGTCTCTTCCCCATAGTAGTCCTTGTTGAGCTGGAGGTACATGGCCTTGAGATTGTCGGCGGTCAGGGTCTCCCCTGCCGCAGCCATCTCATGGGCTTTGAGCTCGAACTCTGCAAACATGGTCTGGCGGTAGAGGGTGGTACGGAACTGCTCGAGGAAATAGTTGATGAGCACGGCACGCTTTTTCGGATCCTCCGTGCGGGCGAGGAGGTACTGCATCAAAAGCGCCTCGTTGCAGGTGGAGGCCACCTCGGCCACGAAGAGCACATACTCATTGTAAATGGAGGGCTGGTGCTTGTCCGAGAGATACGAGTGCATGGCATGTCCCAGCTCGTGAGCCAGGGTAAATTCGCTGTCCAGGGTCTCCTTGTGGTTTAAGAGGACAAAGGGATGAATGCCGGCGCAGCCGCAGGAATAGGCGCCGGAGCGCTTTCCCTTGTTTTCGTAGATATCCATCCACCGTGCCTCAAAGCCGGATTTGAGCACAGACTGGTATTCCTCGCCCAGGATGCCCATGGCGTCAATGACCTCATCCCGCGCCTGGGCAAAGGGTACAACCTCCTCGGCCTCGGGGATCATGTTGGCATAGATGTCGTACATGTGAAGCTCCGAAAGCCCCATCGCCTTCTTGCGAAGCCCCATATAGCGGTGCATCTTGTCGAGATTCTTCCGCACTGTGTCCACCAAGCTGTGGTACACGGCTTCGGGCACCTCCACCGGCTCCATGGCGGCAGCCAGGGCGCTATCATACTTGCGCGCCTTGGCGAAGAAAAGGTTTTTCCGCACCTCGGCATTATAGGACGCAGCCAGGGTGTTGGCATAGCTTTCGTAGACGCCGTAGAAACTGCGGAAGGCATTCTCCCGCAGGGTACGGTCACTGCGCTCCATGAGGGAGATATACGAGCCGTTGGTCAGGGGATAGGTGACGCCCTCGCTGTCCGTGACGGCGGGGAAGGTCATATCGGCATTATTGAGCGTATTGAAAATGTTGCTGGGCGCCGCGCCTACCTCAGCAGCACCGGCCAGCAGCTTTTCCTCGGCCTGGGAGAGGATGTGGGGCTTTTCCAGCCGTGCCTTGGTGAGATAACGGCGGTATTTCGTAAGACCTGGCTCCTGGGCATAGAAGGCGTCCAGGGTTTCATCCGGGATGGCGACCAGCTCGGGGCCTTCAAATGCGGTGGCACTGCTCAGCGACACCAGGAAGCTGAAGCATTTGCCCTTCATGGCCTGGTGGGTGGAATTGGCCGTGTCCTCGTCGGCACGGAGCATGGCATAGACAAAGAGCCGGTCGGCCTGGTGGCTGATCTCCTCCATACGAGTGAGGTAGGAAAGCAGCGTTTCGGCCGATTCACCCAGTTTGCCCTGATAGGCAGCCAGCTCCTCCGGAAGCGAAGCGCTCTCAGACAGCGCCTGGCTCCATGCCTCTTCAGTGGGATAAATATCCTCCACTGCCCAGCAGTTTTCTTTGAGCTGCTGACTTCTCAGCGGGATTTCTTTCTGCTGCATACATTGCCTCCATCTGCCGCCAAGGCGGCGTGTTTTCATTATCATACCACATTTGGAGGAAAAGAACAACCGCGTACCCTTTCCGTTGACGCACAGCTGGAAAACTGATATACTCGTTCCATCCAATCCAATTGAAAGGCGGGATCCTGATGCAATATGAAATCAAAGGCGAGCCCACCCCTGTGGTGATCTGCCACGTGGAAAACGGAGAAACCATGATTACCGAGAGCGGCTCTATGGTATGGATGAGCCCCAATATGGAAATGCAGACCACCGCCGGCGGCTTCGGCAAGGTATTCGGCCGGATGTTCACCGGCGAAAACCTCTTCCAAAACCGCTACACTGCCCGGGGCGGCA
>DVGD01000213.1 GCA_018712905.1 Candidatus Avoscillospira stercoripullorum
GGACTGGTCAATGGTTTCCGGTTTTCCATCCAGGGAATGGGCTATTCTCAGCTGGCTATTTTGTCCGGTGTCATGGAGATGGTCGCGCGGGTGGCGGTGGCCTTGCTGCTGGTGCCGTTGCTGGGCTATCCCGGTGCGTGCCTGGGTTCGCCCATTGCCTGGCTCATGGCCGACTGTTTCCTGGTGCCAACGGCCTACTGGTGCCTGCGCACGCTGCGGCGCAAGATCCCGCAGGATGCGCCGGAACAGATTGCGTCCCCTATGTAAGAAGAAGAAACCCCTGTTTTTCGGCAGAAAAACAGGGGTTTGCAGATTCTATTATGAGTTACCCAGCGGCAGCGCGACTTCCAAAAGCGGCGGTCGTGCCTCCAGCGTGCAAAGGCAGGCGCGGCACCCGGGAAGCACATATTCCTCCAGCCGGAAGGGCAGCGGAGAGATATTTTGTTCCAGCGTCGCGCCATCTTGGCTCAGGCGCACCGAGAAGGAACCAAGTCCCTGCTTTAGTCCGGTGCCCAGCGCCTTGGTAAATGCCTCTTTGGCGGTCCAGAGCCGCAGGAGCGCGTCGGCCTGGGCAGACTTCGGCAAGGACTCCACCATGGCCACTTCCTCCGGCGCGAAGAAGCGCCGCGCTGTGGCTAAGGTGCACCTGGGAAGCTCCACATCCACGCCCACAAGCTGAGAACTCACCGCGCACAGCACCCATTCGCCGCTGTGGCTCAGGGAAAAATCCAACGAGCCGTTTACAAGCATTGGCTTTCCATCCGGGGAGGTGGTAAACTGCTGTGCATACACGGGGATCCCTTCCTGACTGAGGGCATAGCGCAGCAGCCACCCCGCGCCGGCCAGCCGGGCGCGGTCAGCGCCGTGGCGGCAGGCGCGGATCCGCTGCTGACGCTGGGGAGAGAGGAGGGGCAGCAGCGCTTCCCAACGGTTCTCCGGCAACAGCGGCGATATTTGGAGGGCGTAGAGCTTAGCCATCGGTTACTCCGTTCTCAGGGCTTCCACCGGATCCTTTTTGGCGGCAAGACGGGAGGGGATGAGCCCTGCAATGAGGGTGAGAATCATGGAGATCAGCACCAGGATCACCCCGGCGCGCCAGGGAAGGATGGCGCTGAGAGCGCCGATGCCGGTGAGATGGTGGACAAGCATGTTGATGGGGATGAGCAGCAGCAGCGATACGCCGATGCCCATGGCGCCGGAGACGAAGCCTTCGATCAGCGTCTCGGCGTTAAACACCTTGGAGATATCGCCCTTGGATGCACCGATGGAGCGGAGAATACCGATCTCCTTGGTGCGCTCCAGCACGGAGATATAGGTGATAATGCCGATCATGATGGACGATACCACCAGGGAAATGGCCACAAATGCGATGAGCACATAGGAGAAGGCCTGAATGATGGTGGTGATGGAGGACATGAGCAGGGCGACATAGTCGGTGTAGGTGATTTGCTGCTCCTCCGCGACCGATGCGTTGTAAGCGGCAATTCCGCCGGCAATGGCGTCCTTATCGGCAAAGGTGGAGGCGTAGATGCGAATGACAGAGGGCGTCTCGCGATCCACATAGCCCAGCTTTTCCAGATTGTCGTCCAGGGTGGCGTCGGATACCGTGGGAGGCAGGTAGTTGTCGTACAGATAGGCGTATTGGCTGTCGGTGAGGGGCGCCTGGGGAGAGCCGCCCAGATCCATGAGCTGCGAGAGCTGCTCATTGGACATGGCACTCAGCTGCTGGCGCATGGTGTTACCGTATTGCTCAGCAGCCTGCTGTCGGATGGCTTCCTCCACGCGGGCAAACAGCGTCTCGTCGTCCATCTCAGCAATATAGTCCGAAACGGTCTGATCGTCCACACCCATTTCCTGGGCATATTGTTCTGTCACCATGGCTTCAATGCGCTCTCGGGTCAAGCCCTCCATCTGCGCAGCCACAGTCTCGTCGAGGAAGTCGGAATCCGGCTGTGCAGCTGCATCCAGATACATGGCTGCCTTCTCAGCCGTGTCGCAGCCTTCCAAATAGGCTTCCACAGCCTCGCGCTTCTCGCTGTCGGTGGGTTCCACTTCGTGCCCTGTGGCGAAGGGGAGACCGGTGAAGACGTCCACTGTTTCGCCTTCCAGCTGCGCCTTCACGATGGGCATCTCCTCCACCTGCTCGAGCACATAGTCGCTCAGAAGGCTGGTATATCCCATGGAGCCGGAGAGCATGGTGGCCGTTGCGTCGGGATCGGGACGGAGAATGCCAACCACCTTCAAGGTGACACCGGTGTCTTCGGCGTTGTAGAGGTATTCGAGGCCGGCCTCGGTTTCTCTCAGATCGGTATAGCCGCCTGTGGCCGGATCATGCTCAAAGCAGGCGGCAGGGAGGAGCATCTTGTAGGTTTTGCCGCAAAGCTCCTCATAGCTCCAGGAGGCGGTATCGTCGGTGGTGATTTCCTCCTGGTTGAGGGCGGCGCCGGTGATTTCAGCCATCTGGGATTGCTCTTTAAAGCCCAGGGCGTAGAGCATCAGATCGGGCAGCTGATTGTTTTCGTTGATAATCAGCACCACCTCGTCGTAGGCCTCCGGCCACTGGCCGTAAACGAGATCATACTGCTCTTTGACGAGGTCGCTGATGACCTGCCCATTTTCTCCGGGGAGGATCTCCTCCCAGACATCCATGGCGCCGAAGCCGGACATGCTGTTCATATAGGCCGAGGTAAGGCCGGAGGCGCCCTCACCATAGAGGCTTTCCATGGAGGTGTTGATGAGCTCCATCACATCCGAGTGGATGATAGCGCCGGAGGGATCCTGGGTGTAGATATCCATGTTGAGGTCATAGCCATACTGCAAGGCGCTCACATGGGGTATGATGGAGCAATCCTCACTTTGGAGGTATTCGCGAAAACTGTTGAGATCGTTGGTTTCCGTGCCGGAGCTGGTCATAGCGTTCATCATGTCGTACATGACGGTGTTGGCATAGACACGATCTTCCTCCTGGGGCTCCTGCTGCTCGCGGTTGGACATCATGGACGTCATCAGTGCGGTCATATCCACTGTCTCAGCCTGGAGTTCGATGGGGTAGGAGGAGAGGGTGTCTTCCTGTACCTGGTCGATGTAGGTCTGAATGCCGGTGGAGAGGGAGAGGATGAGGGCGATGCCGATGATGCCGATGGCGCCGGCCAGGGCGGTGAGGATGGTTCTGCCCTTTTTGGTGAGCAGGTTGTGCAGGGAAAGTCCCAGGGCGGTGAGCAGGGACATGGACGGCAGCCGTCCCTTGCTGTGGGAACGCGCCGGCTCCTGCTCCGCTTCTGGTTCATAGGGATTGGAATCCGAGATGATTTTTCCGTCCAGGAGCTTGACGGTGCGGGTGGCGTAGCGTTGGGCAAGCTCGGGATTGTGGGTGACCATGATGACCAGGCGATCCCGAGCAACCTCCTTCAAAAGATCCATGATCTGCACGCTGGTTTCCGAATCCAGCGCACCGGTGGGCTCGTCTGCCAGGAGGATTTCCGGGTCGTTGACCAGGGCACGGGCGATGGCCACGCGCTGCATCTGGCCGCCGGACATCTGATTGGGTTTTTTGTGCATTTGATCGGCCAGCCCCACCTGTTCAAGGGCGGCAATGGCTCTGCGGCGCCGCTCGCTTCTGGAGACGCCGGAAAGGGTCAGCGCCAGCTCCACGTTGGCAAGGACGCTTTGGTGGGGGATCAGATTATAGCTTTGGAAAACGAAGCCGATGGAGTGATTGCGGTAGGCATCCCAGTCGCGATCCCGGAATGACTTGGTGGAGACGCCGCCGATGGAGAGGTCGCCGGAGGTGTATTGATCCAGACCGCCGATGATGTTGAGCAGGGTGGTTTTGCCGCAGCCGGAATGGCCGAGAATGGCGACAAATTCATTTTTACGGAAGGCGATGGAGAGGCCGCGAAGCGCCTCTACCTGGCTGGTGCCTTGACCGTAGGTTTTTTTGATGTTGGTGAGCTTCAGCAAATAAGAGTCCTTCTTTCTTGCGGTGGGGTAAGACCCTTGCGGAGGATATCCAGCTGGATTCTCAGCTGTTCACGGAAGAGATCCTGCTGGTTGGGGCATCTCAGGGCGGCCAGAAGATTGGAAAATCCGGCCGCCAGGATAAAGAACAGCACAGCCTGTACCTCGTTATCTCCAATTTGGCACCCCTGCTGCTCCAGGAGCTCCCTGGTCTGCTGACCGATGGTGCTGAGATCCAGCTGGTCGATAAACTGCGTTGCCTCCAGATCGGCATTGAGCCGGAAGAGATGGCCGATACGTGCTTGGGGCAGATCCTCCCGAGGAGAGGCCGATTGCCAGAGAATCAGATCAAACATCCCGAGGATGGCCTCAAAGATGTTGGCGCCATGGGCAGTCATTTGGGCAAGGAAGCCCTGGGAAATGGTGGCGATCAGGGTTTTGAGCAGATATAGGAACAGGTCGTGCTTGCCGGAAAAGTATTGGTAGAAGCTGCCGCGGGATACCTTTGCCTCCTGAATAATGCGGTTGATGGATGCGTCCATATAGGAATAGGAGGTGAATTCCTTCCAAGCCGCATCCAGAAAGCGCTGCCGCTTTTCTTCAGGCAGACGGAAAAATGTATCCGAGGGCATAACAATCCATCCTTTCCGGGAGGTGATTGACAACATGATACATGACAGCATGTCATAAGTCAAGAGAATCTCGCCGCAGCCCTGCGGAACCTTTTTGCCGCTATAATTGGGAATTTCCACTGTTGAAAGGATTATATTGGAAATTATAATAAATTATACTGCGTTTCTCACGAATAAAATCACAGAACCGTCGCAATTGCAGTTTTATAAGGCGATTTGGCTTGATTTGCTTAATTTAGGACTGGACAAAATTGCATCGGTCTTGTATAATCTCTAATAGCAATGATGGAATTGCGTCTATTAAAAGATGGCATAGTGCACAAATTTTATGGAAGCAAATTGGGAAAATTGTGAGATCAATTACCAAAAGTCACAAGATCCATCGACGCTTTGCTGGCCTTGAAATTGCGAGGAAGTCTCTGGGAGAGACTTCCAGGGATTATGTATAAGAAATCATGTGAGCCGACCAGGCTGCCATATTTTGCGCGGCAGACGCCATGACGGTATGCACAGGGTTGGTTTGATTGAGAAAGGATGCTTGCATGAAGATTCGAAAAGTATTTGCGGTGGCGCTGATCGCGGCAATATGCCTGTCGCTTTACTTTGTCTATGCGCCTGCGTCGGCCGAGGATCTAGCGCTTACGGCACAGGATGGCCTTTGCGTCCATCATCCAGAGCATACGGTGGAGTGCGGCTATTATGTAGAAGCAGGGGAGGCTGCCTGTGCGCACGTCCATGATGCGGCTTGT
>DVGD01000030.1 GCA_018712905.1 Candidatus Avoscillospira stercoripullorum
ATGGAGTGGGTCTATTTCATCTTCATGCGCATCCTCCGCCGCACCGGCTTTGAGGTGGAGACCATCGCCTTCTTCCTGTGCACCCTGGGACTGGCAGTTATCGCCTCGGATACCCCGGCGGAGATGACCAAGCAGCTCTTCTGCATCGGGGCTGGATTGGTGGTATTCTTGTTCCTGTGCTGGTCTCTCAGGGACTTGGAGCGGGCGAAGAAATTCCGGTATCTGGCCGCCGTGGGCGGCATCGGCCTCCTGCTCATCAACCTGGTCTTCGGCGTGGAGCAGTATGGCGCCAAGAACTGGATCTACATTGCCGGCATGTCCTTCCAGCCCTCGGAGCTGGTGAAGCTGTGCTTCATCTTCGTGGGCGCGTCCACCCTGCAGCGGATTATGACCAAGCGGAATATGTTCCTCTTCATCGCCTACTCCGCCATGGTCTGCGGGTGCCTGGTGCTCATGAGCGACTTCGGCACGGCGCTCATCTTCTTCGTGGCCTTCCTGGTCATCGCCTACATGCGCTCTGGCTCCTTCGCCACCATCGCCCTGATCGTCTCTGCCACGGGCTTCGGCGGCGTCTTGGCACTGCGCTTCAAGCCCTATATCTTAAACCGCTTCTCCGCCTGGGGGCACGTCTGGGAGGACGCCCTGAACACCGGCTACCAGCAGACCCGCTCCATGATGTGCATCGCCTCCGGCGGCCTCTTCGGCCTGGGGGCGGGACGGGGCTGGCTCAAGTACGTGGCCGCGTCGGACACCGACCTGGTCTTCGCCTTCGTGGGTGAAGAGTGGGGACTGCTCATGGCCATCTTCATGATTCTGGCGGTGGTGTGTCTCGCGGCCTTTGTGGCCAAATCGGCCAGCGTGGGCAGAAGCAGCTTCTACACCATCGGCGCCTGCGCCGCGGGGGCAATTCTGCTCATTCAGACCATGCTCAACGTCTTTGGCACCGTGGATCTTCTCCCCCTCACCGGCGTCACCTTCCCCTTTGTGTCCAACGGCGGCTCCAGCATGATCGCCTGCTGGGGACTTCTGGCCTTTATCAAGGCCGCCGACACTCGGCAAAATGCCTCGGTGGCCGTGCGCCTGCCCTCCAAGCGAAATCTTGAATCCAAGGAGGAGTCCGCATGAGACGCATTTCCAAACGAACCGTTTTTCTCCTCATTCTCATGGGGATTTTGGTGGCGGGACTTCTCTTTTTCACCGCCCGCTACTTCCTCCACGCCCGGGAGTGGGTCACCTTCCAGGGAAGCCCCCACGTCTATTCCGGCTCCAACCTCTCTTCCGGCCGGGTCACCGACCGCAGCGGCGTGCTGCTTCTCGACAGCACCGGCGAAAGCCGCGTCTATGCTGAGGATGAAACCATCCGCAAGGCCACCCTCCACCTGCTGGGTGACCGCTACGGCTATATCTCCGCGCCCATTTTGACGGAGTATGCCGACAAGCTGGTGGGCTTCAGCATCGTCAATGGCCTGTACGGCGCCAAGCAGGCTTCCAACACGGCGGTGCTCTCCATCTCCGCCCAGGTGCAGAAGGTGGCGCTGGAGGCGCTCTCCGGCTACCACGGCACCGTGGGCGTCTACAACTACAAGACCGGTGAGATACTCTGCGCCGTCACCTCCCCCAGCTACGACCCGGACAACATGCCAGACATCGAGGGCGACCAGACCGGCGCCTACGACGGCGTGTACTTAAACCGCTTCTTCCAGATCGCCACCGTGCCCGGCTCCATCTTCAAGGCGCTTACCGCCGCTGCCGCCATCGAGACGCTGGGCGATCTCTCCGGCCGCACCTTCACCTGCAACGGAACGCTGGACATCGAGGGCGACACCCTGGTCTGTAACGGCACCCACGGCACCCAGACCCTAACTCAGGCCTTTGCCAACAGCTGCAACGTGGCCTTCGGCCAGCTGGCCATGGAGGTGGGCGCGGAGGCCATGGAGGAATACGCCGAAAAGCTGGGCATCACCACTTCACTCTCCTTTGACGGCCTTACCACCGCCGCCGGCAGCTTTGACCTCACCGATGCAGCCAACTTTGAAATCGCCTGGGCAGGCTGCGGGCAGTACAATGACCTCATCAACCCCTGCCAGTACATGACCTACATGGGCGTTTTGGCCAATGGCGGCGAGGCTGCCCTGCCTTACATCATGGATCGGGTGGAGGGCGGCGTCTTTGCCGGGTATGAGCACGGCAAGAAGACCACCGGCCGCGTCTTAGAGCGCGCCACCACCGACACCATTGCCCAGATGATGCGCAACAATGTGGTCAACATCTACGGCGCCTGGCAGTTCCCCGACCTGGAGGTCTGCGCCAAGTCCGGCACCGCCGAGGTGGGCGACGGTACCACCCCCAATGCCACCTTCGCCGGGTTCATCCGGGACACGGACTACCCCCTGGCCTTCATCGTCATCATCGAGCACGGCGGCGCAGGCTCTGCCGCGGCAGCGCCCATCGCGGGCAAGGTGCTCAATGCCTGCGTGGACGTCCTGTCCCAGGAAAAAAGCTGAAGAAAATTCTTGACAAACGGCACACGTTCGTGTATGATATTCAAGCTGATTGGAAATCGCGTGTGTCTTGGAGAGGTGGCTGAGCTGGCCGAAGGCGCACGATTGGAAATCGTGTAGGCGTTAATAGCGTCTCAAGGGTTCGAATCCCTTCCTCTCCGCCAGGTTCCCGGCTGCGATAGCAGCCGGGATTTTTGTATATTTGGCAATTTAGGAGGCGATCTCATGAGGACGAAATTATACTCCTTTTCCACGCGGCTCATCACGGTGGTGCTAGGGCTGGTATCACTCTTGCTCATAGCACTCTTGGCAGCATATCTCCAGGAGCAGATCGCAATGCAGGCTGATGCGCTGATTCGCAGCTCCCTGCGCTGGAAGTTCCTGTTCGCCGCCGGGCTGCTGGTGGTGGGGTTGATCGTATTATTCAAATTACTCAGGCGGATTCCTCTTTTTCCCTGCGTGCTCTTTGTGGCAGCCGCCGCCCTTTCCATGGCGGCGGCCGCCTTCCTGCGGACGGAACTGCAGTCGGATTTTCTGCTCCTCTATCGCTCGGCTGTGCAGCTTCGTCATGGCGACCTCTCCTTTGCCAACAATGTCTACTTCTATCTCTGGGGCTACCAGAGCGTCTATGTGGCATGGGAAGCGGCGCTCCTCTCCCTGTGGGAGGATCCCAGAATGATCCAGCTGGTGCACTGCCTGCTCTTCTCCGGCTCCCTGGTGCTCCTCTACCGGCTCATGCGGACAAGTCTCTCGGAGCAAGCAGCCAGAATCGCCGCTGTGCTCCCGCTGCTCTTTCCCTTCTTCTTCACCCTTCCTTCGGTGCTGACCAACCAAATTCCCAGCGCCTTCTTCTTCCTGCTGGGACTCTGGTGTCTGGTGGGGCAGGAAATGCGGCAGCGCGGTCGATGGCGCTTTGCCCTGGGCGGCGCGCTCTTGCAGCTCGGAAACCTCTTGCGCCCCGAGGGCGTGTTGGTACTGGCTGCGTTGGCTGCCGTGGGCATTCTCTATCTTCTCTCCCACCGCGAGCAGTGGAAGCGGCTGGCTGTGGCAGGTCTGCTGGTACTGGCGGCCTACTTTCTCGTCGGCCGCCTGGCAGAGCTCCTCGCTGTGTGGACAGGCCTCAATCCCGCAGGATTGGGCAACCGCAACCCCCTGTGGAAGTTTCTCATTGGCTTTAATCACGAAACCGGCGGCAGCTATTCCGACGCGGACTGGCAGGCTGTGCTCAGCACCCTCTCTCCGACCTACAAAGTCACCGACGCCACACTGGAGCTGGAGCGCAGTCTGATTGCCCAGCGCCTGCAGCAGCCGCTGGGAGCGTTCTGGCAGCTATTCCTCCACAAGCTGGAAAACCTCTGGGTGAAGGGCGGACTCTACTGGGCGCTGAACCGGTACCTGGAGCGGTGGGCACTCCTATATAGTATCGTGACTTGGTATGACCGGCTGGTACTGCTGGCGGGAGTCTGCCTCACCGGCGTGGGCGTGGTGCTGGGCTGGAAGCAAAAAAGGCCGGCGGTACAGTATCTTCCCCAGCTCATGGTGTTGGCTGCCTTCTTTGCCTTCTTACTGGTGGAAGTGCAGCCCCGGTATTCCTATCTGCCCGACTTTTTCCTGTTCTGGTGTGCCGGATACGGCGCGGAAGAGCTCTTAACACGGCGTCAAAATAGAAAGGAGCGAAGATAATGGCTCTCATCACCATCGTCGTACCCTGCTACAACGAGGAGCAGGCACTCCCGCTCTTTTATCAGGAGATCACCCGGGTTGCCCAGGAAATGGCACCGGTGGACTTTGAATTTCTCTTTGTGGACGACGGCTCCAAGGACAACACCCTGCCGGTGCTGCGTTCCCTGGCGGAAGCAGACAAGCGGGTGCGATTTCTCTCCTTCTCCCGGAACTTCGGCAAGGAGGCCGGAATGCTGGCGGGGCTCCAGCACGCCAAGGGCGACTTCGTCGCCCTGATGGACGCAGATTTGCAGGATCCGCCCTCCCTTTTGCCGGAGCTCTATCACGCCGTCACCCAGGAGGGCTACGACTGCGCCGCCACCCGGCGCACCACCCGCCAAGGAGAGCCGCCCATCCGCTCCTTCTTTGCCCGGCAATTTTATCGACTGATCAACCGCATCTCCGATGCCGACATTGTAGATGGCGCCCGGGACTACCGCCTCATGCGCCGCAGCGTGGTGAACGCCATTCTCTCCCTGGGCGAGTACAACCGCTTCTCCAAGGGAATCTTCGGCTGGGTGGGCTTCAAGACCAAGTGGGTTCCCTATGAAAATGTAGAGCGGGTGGCCGGAGAAACCAAGTGGTCATTCTGGAAGCTCTTTCGCTACTCCCTGGAAGGCATCGTGGGATTCTCCACGGTACCTCTGGCCATGGCTTCCGTGCTGGGCGTGGTGCTGTGCCTGGCTGCTGCGGTGGCCATTCTCGTCATCGTGGTCAAGACCCTGCTCTTTGGCGATCCCGTGGGCGGCTGGCCGAGTATGATGTGCGCCATTCTCTTTTTGGGCGGTGTACAGCTCCTGAGCATCGGCATTTTAGGCCAGTACCTGGCAAAGACGTACCTGGAGACGAAAAAACGTCCTGTCTATCTGGTGCGGGAGACGGAGGAGGGCGTGCTGTGAAGGGATTTTGGCAGCTCTTTGACCGTAAGCTCTGGAAGTTTCTCCTGGTGGGCGTGGTCAACACCCTGGTGGGCTCCGCCATCATGTTCGGTCTTTACAATTTGGCCGGATGGGGCTACTGGGTGAGCTCCGCCATGAACTACCTGCTCACGAGCATATTGAGCTTTTTCCTCAACAAGTACTTTACCTTTCAAAGCCGTGCGTGGAGCGCCAGGCAGGTTGTGCGATTTGCCATAAACATCCTCCTCTGTTACCTGCTGGCTTACGGCATCGCCAAGCCCCTGTGCCGCGCCGTCCTGTTCGGCGCAGGAGAGACTCTGCGGGACAACCTCTCCATGTTTGTGGGCATGTGCCTCTTCACCGGACTCAACTACCTGGGGCAGCGGTTTTTTGCCTTCGCACCCTCTCGGAAACAATAGGAGATTTTATGGCGATTCTACAGGTGACAGCCTTTTCCAAGTGCCTCATGCGCAACGTACCCCTGACCGTGGTGCTGCCGGTGGATCGGATGGTGGCCTCCCCCCGCACCGAATACCCCACCCTCTACCTCCTCCACGGCATCTTCGGCAATACCCTGGACTTTCTCAACGGCACCCGCATCGGCCGCTGGGCCATGGAGCAGGAGCTGTGCGTGGTGATGCCCAGCGGCGAGAACTCTTTTTATCTCAATGACCCTGACCAGTTTGCCCTTTGGTCGGACTTTGTGGGAAAAGAATTGGTGGAGCTGACCCGCCGGATGTTCCCCCTCTCCCACCGCCGGGAGGACACCTTCCTCGGCGGCGTATCCATGGGCGGCTACGGCGCCCTCTACAACGGCCTTCAGTTCCGGGATACCTTCAGCTGGATCCTGGCGCTCTCTGCGCCCATCCGGCTGGAAGACCTGCGGGATCGCGCCACGGACAACGCCTTTATCCTCACCAACCGCCGCTACGCCCAGCGGTGCTTTGGAGACCTCCAGACCGCCCCGGAGCGGGACGTCAATCCCCTCCACCTGGTGGAGCGGCTTTGGAAGGAGGGTGCGCAGCTTCCTCAGATCTATTTGGCCTGCGGGGATCGGGACGAGCTGCTGCCCGGCTCGAAGCGGCTGGCCGCCCTGCTGGAGAGGCTGGAAATCCCCCACATCTTTGAAATTCTCCCCGGTGCCCACGAATGGGACTTCTGGGACGAAGCGCTGCTGCGCGCCCTGGGACTGCTCCCCATCGGCCGCCGCCGAAAGGTGAAGCCATAAGGACAAAACCTCGGCTTTCTTCTGCGAAAGCCGAGGTTTCGTGTTTGTTTATCGATCAGAGATCAACCCTTACAGGGTGCTGCCCAGGGTTTCCACTGCCAGGGCTGCTACCTTCAGTGCCTGCTCTCGGGTCATGGTGCCGTTGGGCGCAAAGCGGTTGCCGCCCATGCCGTCCACCACGCCGTTGGCAACAAAGAAATAGACATAGTGCTTTGCCCAGGCGGCAATGTCTCCGTCGTCAACAAAGGGCTCCGATTCTGCCGGGAGGCTGGAGCCGTCGCCCACAGCGCCGGTTGCAAGCAGCTCATACACCCGCCCCAGCATGGTCATCGCCTGGGCGCGGGTGAGGGTGCTCGAGGGCGCGTACCGGCCGCCGCCCACACCCTGGACAATCCCCAGGGCAAAGGCCGCCAAAACATCGGCATCCTGGGTGTCGCTGAAGGGCGAGGCACCGCCGGCAGCGGGCATCTTACCGCCCAACGCCTGATAGAGGCGCACCGCCACTGCGGCAAACTCCGCCCGGGTAATCCCGGCGGTGAAATCCGCCCCTGCCATGGTATCGGGAATGAGGCCGGCAGCATCCGCCTTTTCGAGATAGGGCTTCGCCCAGTCGGAGCAGCGGCTCCACGGTCCCGCTGCTTCCGCAATCTCCGCCTGGTACTGCGCTTCAATCTCGGCGGCATTGGCGCTGAGCCAGTCGGAATAGCCGTGATCCCACTGGTGGCGCTCTGCCCACTGGTCTGTATCCGCCACCAGGAAGAAGTTGCGGCTGCCGGCGCCGGAAGCGCTGAAAGACTGATCCATGCGCACATCCAGCCAGTAATACTGCCCGTCCAGGAGCACATAGTTCCACTTGTGCTCCACCCACTGGCCATTGCTGAGGAAGCTGCCCTCGATGACGCGGCAGTCAAAGCCCAGATGTCCCAGCAGCACCGCCAGCGCCGCGGCATAGTGGGCGCAGGTACCCACACGCCCCATCATGATCTCCCGCGCTACGGTGCGGAGATAGAGGAAGGAATCCACGGAGAAAACCATCATGCCGCCGGGAAGCACTGTGCTCACCGTCTCAAAATCCGGCCGCAGCACCAGTTCTCCCCGGTTGCGCGCCTCCCGCTTTGCCTGTCCAAAGGCGCCGTTGTTGGCCTCGCTGAGCTCGGCGTCGGTGAAATAGGCCGTCTCCGCCGTGCCCTCCCGGTGAAAGTTGTCAATGATCCAGTCGTAGACCAGTGCAATCTGCTCCTTGGCCGTTTTCCCCGCGATGGACAGTTCGCTGAGGATCTCCTCGGCCATATAGTCCACTTCCATATCCCCCAGATAGATGGGGACTCTTCCTCCGGCGGCCTGTACTCCCGGTACCCACAGCGCCAGCACCAGTGCCAATACCAGCGCTGCCGCCGTCCATCTCTTTTTCATGGTTCTGCCTCCTTCTCGTGTTTTTTCTCTTTTAGTATACCAGCTTTTTCCTGTCCCCGGAAGGGATCTTGAAATCTTTGTAAAATGTGACCGCATCATGCGCCATTTTCCCGCGCACGTTGGATGTGCACGGCAGGCGCCCCTTTGAAAACTACAAAATAGATGCGGAATTATCTCCATTTTTCCATACATTTTCTGTAAAATTATTCGTTTTTTTCGCCTCTTGCACCGAAGATCACTTGTTTTGTAGGATTTGCACAGTTTTCCGCGCAAAAGTCCCGGCTGTGTTTAAGTAAATTTTTATTGATTGACAGTGGAAATTATGAGAAAATCATGGTATACTGCTATCTGGTGGGAGTTGGTTCTCGCCAAAAACACATATATTTTTGCGGCATCGGTTTTTTCCGGCGTCCGCAATAGAATTAAGGAGGATTATACCAATGGAAGCTCTGTGCCTGGAAAAGTACGGCATCACCGGCGTCAAGGAAATCGTCCACAACCCCTCTTACGAAGAACTGTTTGAGGCGGAAATGGATCCCTCTCTCGAAGGCTATGAGAAGGGTCAGCTCACCGAGCTGGGCGCTGTGAACGTCATGACCGGCATCTACACCGGCCGCTCCCCCAAAGATAAGTTCATCGTTATGGACGACACCAGCAAGGACACTGTGTGGTGGACTTCCGATGAGTTCAAGAACGACAACAAGCCCGCTTCCCAGGAAGCCTGGAACGTCTGCAAGGATCTGGCTCTCAAAGAGCTCTCCGGCAAGAAGCTCTACGTCATGGACGTCTTCTGCGGTGCCAACCACGATTCCCGCATGGCCATCCGCTTCATCATGGAAGTAGCCTGGCAGGCGCACTTCGTGAAGAACATGTTCATCGAGCCCACCGCTGAGGAGCTGGCCAACTTTGAGCCCGACTTCATCTCCTACAACGCCTCCAAGGCCAAGGTGGAGAACTACAAGGAGCTGGGTCTCAACTCCGAGACTGCCGCTATCTTCAACCTCACCTCCAAGGAGCAGGTCATCCTGAACACCTGGTACGGCGGCGAGATGAAGAAGGGCATGTTCTCCATGATGAACTACTACCTGCCCCTCAAGGGCATGGCCTCCATGCACTGCTCTGCCAACACCGACATGAACGGCGAGAATACCGCCCTGTTCTTCGGCCTCTCCGGCACCGGCAAGACCACCCTGTCCACCGACCCCAAGCGCCTCCTCATCGGCGACGACGAGCACGGCTGGGACGACAACGGCATCTTCAACTTCGAGGGTGGCTGCTACGCCAAGGTCATCAACCTCGATAAGGAGTCCGAGCCCGATATCTACAACGCCATCAAGCGCAACGCCCTCCTCGAGAACGTCACTGTGGATGCCAACGGCAAGTGCGACTTCGCCGACGGCTCCGTCACCGAGAACACCCGCGTGTCCTACCCCATCGACCACATCGAGAAGATCGTGCGCCCTGTGTCCGCCGGCCCCGATGCCAAGAATGTCATCTTCCTCTCTGCCGACGCCTTCGGTGTGCTGCCTCCCGTGTCCATCCTGACCCCCGAGCAGACCCAGTACTACTTCCTCTCCGGCTTCACCTCCAAGCTGGCCGGCACCGAGCGCGGCATCACCGAGCCCACTCCCACCTTCTCCGCCTGCTTCGGCCAGGCCTTCCTGGAGCTGCATCCCACCAAGTACGGCGAAGAGCTGGTGAAGAAGATGGAGAAGTCCGGCGCCAAGGCCTACCTGGTCAACACCGGCTGGAACGGCACCGGCAAGCGTATCTCCATCAAGGATACCCGCGGCATCATCGATGCCATCCTGGATGGCTCCATCCTCAAGGCTGAGACCAAGACCATCCCCTACTTCAACTTCGAGGTTCCCACCGCTCTGCCCGGCGTGGACACCAACATCCTCGATCCTCGCAACACCTACGCCGATCCCACCGAGTGGGACACCAAGGCCAAGGATCTGGCCGGCCGCTTCGTGAAGAACTTTGTCAAGTACACCGGCAACGACGCCGGCAAGGCGCTGGTCGCCGCTGGCCCCAAGGTCTAATCTCTCTTTTTTCCCCGTAAATCTCAGGCGCGCTGTGGTTCATCCGCAACGCGCCTGAGCCAAAATGGCAAAATCGGTCAGAGGCTCCGTCAGCCATGAAGCTGCCGTTTGTAATTGTTCGCGCCCAAGGGCGCAATCATCCTTTGGAGGTGTACAACATTGCAAAAAGTTCAACTCACTGAAACCGTTCTGCGCGACGCCAACCAGTCCCTGATGGCCACCCGCCTGCCCTACTCTGACTACGAGGCGATCCTCGACGACATGGACAAGGCCGGTTACTACTCTGTGGAGTGCTGGGGCGGCGCCACGTTTGATTCCTGCCTGCGGTACCTGGGCGAAGATCCCTGGGAGCGCCTGAGAAACATCCGCAAGCACATGCCCAACACCCGCCTGCAGATGCTGCTCCGCGGCCAGAACCTGCTGGGCTACAAGCACTATCACGACGACGTGGTGGAGAAGTTTGTGGAGCTGTCCATCAAGAACGGCATTGACATCATCCGTATCTTCGACGCCCTGAACGACTTCCGCAACCTGGACACCGCCCTGGATGCCACCATGAAGTATGCCAAGGCCAAGACCATCGCCTCCGGCTGCATCAGCTACACCCAGAGCCCCGTCCACACCGTGGACAAGTATGTGAAGATGTGCAAGGAGCTCAAGAAGATGGGCTTCAAGACCATCTGCCTGAAGGACATGGCCGGCACCATGAGCCCCTACGAGGCCGAGCACCTTATCAAGGGCATCAAGGACGCCGTGGGTGATATGCCCCTGATCCTGCACACCCACTGCACCACCGGCATGGCCTACATGACCATCACCAAGGCCATTGAGTCCGGTATCGATGTCATCGACACCGCCACCTCCTGCTTCTCGGGCGGCACCTCCCAGCCCGCCACCGAGACCATGTTCTATGCCCTGCAGCAGTACGGCATCGAGACCGGCCTCAACGAGGAAGTCATCAATAAAGT
>DVGD01000214.1 GCA_018712905.1 Candidatus Avoscillospira stercoripullorum
CCTGTAGGGGCGGATTACATATCCGCCCGTTCCTGCAATTTCGCAGGTGCCTCCCCCGGGCGCATATACAATGCGCCCCTACACCCACGTCCGGTGGTTCCTCATTCCTTATCCAAACATCCCGGTGGAGAGATACCGCTCGCCGCGGTCGGGGAGCAGCACCACCACGGTCTTGCCCTGGAACTCCGGCCTTCTCGTGAGCTGCACCGCTGCGAAGAGCGCCGCGCCGCCGCTGGGGCCGGTGAGAATCCCTTCGGTACTGCTCAAGAGCCTTGCCATGCCGTAGCCCTCGTCGTCGAGCACCGGGAAGACCTCGTCCACCACACTTCGGTCAAAGTTCTTCGGCACAAAGCCCGCGCCGATGCCCTGGAGGCCGTGGGCGCCCGGCTTTCCGCCGGAGAGCACCGCCGAGGTCTTGGGCTCCACCGCCACCACGTGCACGGCTTTGCTTTGCTCCTTGAAATACCGTCCCACGCCAGACACCGTGCCGCCGGTGCCGGCGCCGGCCACAAAGGCGGCCAGCCGTCCGCCGGTCTCTTCCCAAATCTCGGGGCCTGTGGTCTCGTAGTGGGCGCGGGGGTTGGCGGGGTTATCAAACTGCCCCAAGAGTACCGCCCCGGGGATCTCCTGGGAAAACGCCTCGGCCTTGGCGATGGCGCCGGCCATGCCGTCTTTTCCCGGGGTCAAGACCAGCTTGGCGCCGTAGGCCTCCAGAAGCTGGCGGCGCTCCATGCTCATGGTGTCGGGCATGGTCAGGATGGCCTGGTAGCCCAGGGCAGTTGAGAGCGCCGCGATGGCGATGCCGGTGTTGCCCGAGGTGGGCTCCACAATGGTGCCGCCGGGCTGGAGGCTTCCGTCTGCCTCCGCCGCCCGGATCATGAAGAGGGCGGCACGATCCTTGGCAGAGCCCGCGGGGTTTTGCCCCTCCAGCTTGGCCAGCACCACGCCGTAGGCGCCGGCCGCCTGGGCGAACCGGGGCAGCGCCACCAGGGGCGTATGGCCGATGACGGCGTCAATGGTGGGATAGCTCATTTCTTTTCAATGACCTCCAGGCCGCCCAGGTACTTGCGCAGCACCTCGGGCACCACGATGGAGCCGTCGGCGCGCTGGTTCTGCTCCACCATGGCCGGGAAGATCCGGGAGGTGGCCAGGCCGGAGCCGTTGAGGGTGTGGACGTACTCCACCTTGCCGGTGGATGCCCGCTTGAAGCGGATGTTGCCCCGGCGCGCCTGGTAGTCCCGGGCGTTGGACACCGAGGAGACCTCCTTGTAGCCGTTCATGGAGGGGATCTGGATCTCAATGTCGTAGGTACGCGCCATGGAGGCCGAGCAGTCGCCCGCGGCCAGCTTCACCGTGCGGAAGTGGAAGCCAAGCCCCTTGACCAGGTTTTCGGCCTTGGTGACCAGCTCTTCAAAGGCCTCGTCGGACTTCTCGGGCAGGGTGTACTGGAACATCTCGATCTTGTTGAACTGATGGCCTCGCACCATGCCCCGCTCGTCGGCGCGGTGGGAACCGGCCTCCCGGCGGAAGCAGGGGGTGTAGGCGAAGAACTTTTTGGGAAGATCGGCCTCGGTTAAAATCTCATCGCGGTAGATGGAGGCCAGCGCCGTCTCGGCGGTGGGGAGCATGAAGTGCATGCGGTCGTCCGTGGGGTTTTCGATCTTATAGACCTCGTCGGCAAACTTGGGGAACTGTCCCGCCGTCTCGCCGCACTTGTACTCCAGCATATGGGGGAGCATCACCATCTCGTAGCCGTCCTTCAGGTGGCACTCCATGAAGTAATTGAGGAGCGCCCACTCCAGCTGCGCGCCCAGACCCTTGTAGATCCAGAAGCCCGTGCCGGCCAGCTTGGCGCCGCGCTCATAGTCGATGAGCCCCAGGTCGGTGCAGAGGTCGACGTGGTGCTTGGGGGTGAAGTCAAACTTGTGGGGCTCGCCGTAGTAGCGAAGGGGCTCGTTGTTCTCCTTGCCGCCGGGCTTCAAGTCCGGGTCGGGCAGATTGGGAAGCGACAGCATCTTCACCCGGTACTCGGCCTCCACCGTGCGGAGCTTCTCGTCGCCCGCGGCAATCTCCGCCTTGAGCTCTGCCATGCGGGCAAAGATGGGCGAGACGTCCTCCCCGGCCTTCTTCTTCATGGGGATCTCCTTGGAGACCTTGTTCTGCTCGGCCTTGCGGGCTTCGTTGGCCGCGATGATGCTCCGGCGCTCCTTGTCAAGCTCGAGAATGCGGTCGACGATGTCGTCGCAGTCCACTTCCTTGGCCTTGAGACCGGCCTTCACGCCATTGGGATCTTCCTTGATACGTTTGATGTCCAGCATATTACTCTTCTCCCTCGATGAGACTTTGATATTCCTTCTGACCCTGGGTGCCCAGGTAATCCTGCAAGAGCTCCAGGCTTTCCAGCGCCTTGGAGATGGCCACGTTGCCCTCCTGCCCCGCCGTGCCCTCGCGCATGAGGGTCAGGAGATTTTCATAGGCCTCGCGGATGCTCTGCCCCTCCTGCTTGGCCTCGGCCACCTTTTGCTCCCAGGCTCCGTCGGAGGAAGCCTCGGCGTCCTCCAGCTGATCCTGGAGGGACTCCACCTCTTCCTTCAAGGCGGCGTTTTCCTCCTGGAGCTGGCGGTTGTCGTCCTGGAGGGTTTCGGCGTTCTTCAGGGCGCTGGCGCTGGCGGCGTTGAGCTCGGAGATGGTGGCGCGGGAGTCGCGCATCTGCATCACCAGAGACAGCAGCACAAATAGAAACGCCACGGCAAAGAGAATGGCGATGTAGCGCAGAAGCGCATTCTTTCGCCCGTCGTCCACAGGGGTCTTGTTTTGTTCGTCCATGGTATGACCTCGCTTTTTGGTTGTTGATAAGCCTCCCCTTGGTGCCCAAGGGGAGGTGGCACACGTCAGTGTGCCGGAGGGGATCAGAACTACCGATGACCGGCAGCTTACAACCCCTCAGTCAGCCTTCGGCTGCCAGCTCCCCTTCACAGGGGAGCCTTTGGTGCATTCGTAGGGGTCGATGTCCCCATCGACCCGTGCCGCGCAAGCGGCTCACGACCACGCTTCCGGTTTTCTCGTAGGGGCGGGGTTTGTACATTTTGGCGCCTTTTCCAAATCTTTGCGAATTCTGTGCAATACTTAAGCAGTTTTTTAACAAATATGACTGTATTTTCATATATTGCACAAATGCACTTTACTTCTATTCGCCTAATTGGTATAATATAGCCATCTATTCTGAACGTCATAGAATCGGCTTCGGAAGAGAAGGATGAAATTTGCAATGAGGTGAAAAGAATGAAGAAAAAGAAAATTGGGCTACCCCTGCAAATCCTGATCGCCCTGGTCTTGGGCATTGTG
>DVGD01000031.1 GCA_018712905.1 Candidatus Avoscillospira stercoripullorum
CCGCCTTGCTCCGGCGCAGGAGCTCCAGCGTCTCCTTGTTGCTGAGCACCTGGAGCCGGGCGGTATTGACGCCGCTGATCTCCACTTTCCCCTGCATGTCACCACTCCTTGCCAAATTTGGCGCTTATACGCCTCAGGCAAAGTATTTCCCCGGAAAGGGAATTTTATCCGGCAGGGGCGCGGCGAAGCCGGCGGGGTCTTTGCGGAATTCGGTGGTGCCCTACGGGCGGCCATAAAGGCCGCCCCTACGCCACGATTGCGGGGCTGTTTGTAGGGGCGGGGTTTATGCCCGCCCGCGCCGCGGTGCGTTTTGCGGAAGTCTTGCGGGAATCGCAGCTGCCCTACGGGCGGGCATAAAGCCCGCCCCTACTGCACGCTTTCGGATTTGTCGTAGGGGCGGGGTTTATCCCCGCCCGTGCCGCGGTGCGTTTTGCGGGAGCCTTGCGGGAATCGCTGCTGCCCTACGGGCGGGCATAAAGCCCGCCCCTACCGCACGCTTTCGGATTTGTCGTAGGGGCGGGGTTTATCCCCGCCCGTGCCGCAGCGCATAAAAAATCACCTGCCGAGGGGCAGGTGATTTTTTCTCTAATTTCCGCACAGGGGGCAGGGATGATAGCCATTGGCCTCGGCCAGGCGGCGGCTGTACGCCCAGAACTTGCTCTTGGTGAAGTGCTCGCAGTCGTAGCTGTGGTAGAGCCCTGTGCCGTCGTCCTCCACAAAGACCACGTAGTCGTCCATGAAGTTGGCCTTCTCCACGTAGGGCTTGGTGGCCAGCAGCGCCTCCTCCAGGGTTTTCTTCTCCGCCTCCAGGGCTTCCACCTGCTCCTCCAGCTCCTCGGTCATGGTCAAAAGCTGGCGGTTTTCCTCGGTGAGCTGATCCAGCTGGCCTTGGGCGGTGGAGAGATCGTACTCGCTCTGGTTTTGGCTGCTCTGGCTGCCGGAGAGCTGCTTCTCCAGCTGCTGAATGTTCTCCGCCCGGGCGGCCAGGAGCTGCTCGGCGTCGTCAAGCTCCTGGGTTAAATCGTCAATCTGCTGCTGCATGGCGTCGGCCTCCTCGGCACGCACCAGGAGGTTATTTTCCTGGGTGCGCAGGCGGTTCTTCTCCACCAGGATGTTGCCGTACTGCCACGCCAAAAAGCCCAGGGAAGCCGCCAGCAGCAGGCTCACCACCACCAGCGCCGTCTTCAGGCCACGCTTGCCGCCATTCGCCTGCACCTGGGGTCCCATGGGCTGGGGCGGCGTGCGGCGCACGGGCACGGGCTTCTGCATCCGCCCCGACGGCGCCGGAGGACGCACCGTACCCAGCCTTTCCTCGGCCTCCGTCTGGAGGTTGAGACTACAGCTGGCACAAAACAGCTCGCCCTCGGGAATCTCCTTGCCGCACTTGATGCACGTCACCTTTCCCCACCCCTTTCCGCGTTTTTTCCCATTTTACCACGGCTTTCGGCAAATGTCTATACGAAAGGCTCCCCTGTGAAGGGGAGCTGGCGCGCGAAGCGCGACTGAGGGGTTGTAGGCTGGCGGGAGTTCTGATCCCCTCCGGTATGCTCCGCATACCACCTCCCCTTGGGCACCAAGGGGAGGCTTTTCAATTCTCTGTTGCAAAAATCCCGCGTTTCCCCTATAATCAGAGGAGAAATTGTCCGATTGAAATGGGAGATATTATGGAACAACTCAACTTTACCGTGCCCTGCCTCTTCGGGCTGGAGGGGCTGGTGGGCGACGAGCTAAGGCGCATGGGGCTCTTAGATGTCCGTGTGGAGGATCGCCGCGCCCACTTTACCGGCTCCTTCCTCGACATGGCGCGGGCAAACCTGCGCCTTCGCATGGGCGAACGGGTGATGCTGCTCCTCGGCCGCTTCCCCGCCCGCACCTTTGAAGAGCTCTTCCAGGGCGTCAAAGCCCTGCCCCTGGAGGACTTCATCCCCCGGGACGGCCAGTTCCCCGTGAAGGGCTACAGCCTCAATAGTCAGCTTCATTCGGTGCCCGACTGCCAGGCCATCGTGAAAAAGGCCGCCGTGGATCGCCTGGGCGGCAAATACGGCCTCACCTGGCTCCCCGAGACCGGCGCCATCTACCCCATCCGCTTCTCTCTCATGAAGGACATCTGCGAGGTCTACCTGGACACCTCGGGGCTGAGCCTTCACAAGCGGGGCTACCGCGCCGTGGGCAACGCCGCCCCCCTCCACGAGACCATGGCCGCCGCCATGGTTTCTCTGGCGCGCTACCGGGGCAAGGACTTCTTCTGGGACCCCTTCTGCGGCAGCGGCACCATCGTCATTGAGGCCGCCCTGGCCGCCCTCAACCGCGCCCCGGGGCTCATGCGGGGCTTCGGCGCCGAGCACTGGAGCGTGGTGCCGAAAGACGTCTGGAAGGAAGCCCGCACCGAGGCCAAGGATCTCGAATACCGGGGCGAATACCGGATTTTAGGCACCGACATCGACGAAGATTCCCTGGACATCGCCCGCTCCAACGCCCAAAAGGCCGGCGTGGCCAAGCACATCACCTTCCGCTCCGGCGACGCCACC
>DVGD01000032.1 GCA_018712905.1 Candidatus Avoscillospira stercoripullorum
GGAATCCACCAGGGCAGGGTGGAGGAAGGCGCGGCCGCTTCCTCCGGCACAGTCGCTTCCTCCGGCGCGGGAGCGGGTTCCTCTACGGGAGGCGTCTCAGGCTCCGGCTCTGTGACGATTTCCTCCGGCGCTGGAATCTCCTCCAGGGGAACCTCCTCAATCTCAAGATGAATGGTGCCCTCGGGATCTTCCGACTCAGTTGGTTCCTCCGGCTCTTCCGGCTGGGTATTGGCCAGGTTATAGGCCGTAAATAGGGAGGCGGCGTCCGCTACCACATCCGCGCCCACGTCCTGGGTATAGACCGCCAGGAGGAAGGGCTCCGGGGTGTAGATGATGCCCACATCGTTGACGGCGCCTTCATACCAGCCGTACTTGTGCGCCACCTCATATTCCTCCGGCACACCGGCCTTGAAGTACTCTCCCGGCTGCGCCTCCTTCATGTAGCCCAGCATTTCCTCAAAATCGGCGCTGTTGTCATAGAGGTAGGTGAGAGCGTCGAGCATCATTCTGGTGCAGTAGTAGTTGTCCACAAAATAGATGTACTCGATTTCCTCGTCGGTCATGGTGAAGTACTTGCGCATCAAATTTTTATAGGTGCGAAAATCACCGAGATTGTATAGTAGACCAATGGAAACCTCGTTGTTGGAATAGACCAGGCTCTGGTAATGGGCATTGGAAAGGGTGGTGCCCGCGCCTTCAATATAGGCGTCGGGATCCAGCTCCCCCGCGTGCTCGAGATCATAGTAGTAGAGGTTCAGCGGCAGCTTGAAGGTGCTGGCCGCCACCATCATGTGGGTGTCGTTGAAGGCGTAGCTTTCGCCGGTGACAGTATTATAGTACGACACGGCGAAGTTCTCGCTGTTGAGCCCCCAATCCGCCATAAAATCCGCCATCACATCCTCCAGCGTAAGGTCGGAGAAGTCCTCCGGGATTTCATAGGCGGCAGCCGGAAGGATCAGCGTCGTAAGAAGCAGAAAAAGGGCTATTATGGGAACAAGCAGTCGTTTCATAGGCCACACCTCCACCGACATTGTACCGGGAAAATGTGAACAATTTGTAAATAGACGCCAGGAGTTGCGAATTTCCCCGAAATTTGATAAAATCAGCATATCTGCCGTTCTGCGGCCAACAGGAGGAACTTCCATGGGACGTTTTTCAGATTATCTATTGATTTCCGATTTCGACCTGACCCTCACCGGCCATGATGACCGCGTGCCCCAGGCAAACGTGGACGCGCTGAAAGCGTGGATCGCGGAGGGGGGCGCTTTTTCCATTGCCACAGGCAGGAGCCTGATGATGGCCTGGCGGCGGGTGCGGGATCTTCCGCGGAATGCACCGCTCATCACCTTCAACGGCGCCTTCTGCTCCGAGCCTACCACCGGGGAGACGGTGTTCTCCTTTCCCATGCCCGAATCGTATAAGGCACTCCTCGCCCCCATTCTGGCCGAGCGCCCCGATTTAAGTGTGGAGCTCCAGGGGCTGGAGGGGCACTATGTTTATCATATTGACGAAAACCGTGCCCAGTATCTCGATTCTCATGGCGTGACCACGTTCCGCAGCCCGCTGGAAGAGGTGAAGAGTGAGATTCTGAAGTTTTCGATCTACGCGCCTGGGGATCTCCTCTTCGGCGCGGACTATGAATCCGAGACGGCGCGCTATTTCCGTGCCCTGTCCCAGTCCTTCAATGCCCAGGGCGCCGGCCAGTTTGAAGCGGTCAATTCCCGTCCCAACATGGTGGAGGTGCAGTCCGCCCGATGCTCCAAGGGAAAAACCGCCCGGGCGCTGGCGGATCGGCTGGGACGGAAGTATCTGGTGGCGGTGGGCGACTCGGAAAACGATCTGAGCATGATTGAGGCGGCGGACTTTGGCTTTACCCCCAGCGACGGCGACCCATCCTTCGCCGCCCGCGGCATTGCCCAGGCGGCGCCCTGCGGCGAGGGAACCGTGGCCGATGTGATTGCCAGGATGCGGGAAATGGTTTAGGCACATTTTTCACTTCACCGGCATAGAATTGGGATGAACCAATTCTCCGGGGAGTGATTTGATGAGTCAACAATATCGTACCACCGGCGGCGACTGCGGCTGCGGCCCGGTCTGCCCCCCGCCTCCGCCGCCCCAGAGCGGGTGTGGCTGCGGCGAGAGCTTCCGTCAGGCGCTGAATCTTCTGTGCAGCCAGCAATTTTATACCCTGGTGGATTTCAGTGCCTTCGCCTTCCTCAGTTCATACTATGTCCTGGGCGCCTCGGTGGAAGCGCCCACCGGCGGCTCTGCGCCGGGTGACAATCTCACGGCGCTCAGCGCCACCTACCGCTGCGGCACCTGCGGCTGCGAGACTGTGGCGGCCTCGGGCACGCTCTACCCGCCCACGGTGGGCGGCCTGGCGCAGAATATCACCGTGTCCCAGGCGGTGCTCTGCCGTCTGACGGCGGTGGCCTTTGATGCCGCCGACGATGCAAGTCTCACCTCCACCGCCAACTTCCAGGCCATTTTCCAGCTCTTTACTCAGCTGCTCCAGCCCGCCCAGCCCCAGGGCTGCGTGTCGGTGATGGATTCCGTCACTGCGGGCGTCTCCCGCACGGCTACGCTGTCCGCTGGCCCCTTGCTCTTGGAAAACGTCCAGGTACTGGGACAGCTGGGACAGCTCCTGGTACTGGCCAACAGCACCGACGAGCGCTTTTATCTGGTCTGTGCCGACAAGATCGACTTCATCGGCTGATGCAAAAAATCCAGCGTGGCGAAAACATCATTTCGCCACGCTGAAAAGGATTTTTTAACTTTGAAAAAGTTGAAAAATCCTACCCTGATTGAACGCGCAGGGGGCTTTTTGCCCCCTGCACACATCCCCCGCTGCTTTGTCTCGGACATCTTCAGCGAGATGATTGACAGTCTCAATCCGCCCTTCGGGGTGGATTTTTTATACATCAAGGGCAGTTTTCTTCTGTCTGCGCTTTTCCCGCAGGGACTGAAAAAACGCCTGCAACAGGGCGCGGCTTTCCGCCTCCAGGAGCCCTGCCTCCACCTGGGGGCGGTGGTTGAAGGGCAGAGCGAAGAGATCGACGACGGAGGCACAGCAACCGGCCTTGGGATCGGAAGCACCATAGACCACCCGGGGGATCCTGGCGTTGATGATAGCGCCGGCGCACATGGGACAGGGCTCCAGGGTCACATAGAGGGTGCACTGCCACAGCCGCCAGCCGCCCAGCGTGCGGCAGGCCTCGCCGATGGCCTCGATTTCCGCGTGCGCCAGGGCAGATTTTCCCACCTCCCGGCGGTTGCGGCCTCGACCCACGACCCGGTCTCCCAGGGTGATGACGCAGCCCACCGGCACCTCTCCCTCGGCGCCAGCTTCCTCGGCCAATGAAAGTGCCAGGCGCATCATGGCTTCGTCCAACGAAATCCCTCCTATTCTTAGCACTATGATACTGGAAAGGGGAGGGCGGGTCAAGCAAAAAAATGCCCCGGAGGAACTCCGAGGCGGAAACAGAGGTGGGATTCAGGTGAAAAACTCGTCATTGGTAAGGCTGTAGCCTTATCATAGCGCGGTTTTGAAAAAAAGTCTGTCGAAGGGACGTACTTGCAAAAACTTTCCTCCCCTGATAAAATGGACAAGATAAGAAAGCGGGGGTAACCATGGAATATCTGGCAGGAGAATATGAGATCGCCGTCATTGGCGCGGGGCACGCCGGAATTGAGGCAGGCCTTGCTGCGGCGCGGATGGGGTGCTCTACGGTGGTGTTTACCATCAACCTCGACGCGGTGGGCAACATGCCCTGCAATCCCGCCATCGGCGGCACGGGCAAGGGGCAGCTGGTGCGGGAGCTGGATGCACTGGGTGGTGAAATGGCCAAGGCGGCCGACCGCTGCTGCATTCAGTACCGGATGCTCAACCAGGGAAAGGGGCCTGCCGTCCACTCCCTCCGTGCGCAAGCGGATCGCCGCAAGTACCAAGAGGACATGAAGCGCACATTGGAGCGCCAGAAGAATTTGGATCTCAAGCAGGCCATGGTCACCGATATCCGCCTGGAGAACGGCCGCGTGGCGGAGGTTGTCACGCGGCTGGGCGCGGTGTACCGGGTCAAGGCGGTGGTCATTGCCTCGGGAACCTATCTCAATGCCCGGGTCATCACCGGCGAGTGCGCCTATGAATCAGGCCCCGACGGCATGCACGCGGGACTCTTTCTCACCGAACGCCTAGAGGCAATGGGGCTTCGGATGCGCCGCTTTAAGACCGGTACGCCGCCCCGGGTCAATGCCCGCAGCGTGGACTTTGACGAGATGGAGGTGCAGCCCGGCGACGAGGATCCCCAGCCCTTTTCCTTCTCCACAGCGGAGGCGCCCCGGAACAGAGCCTGCTGCTATCTCACCTATACCAATGAGAAAACTCACGAGATTATCCGCCAGAATTTTGCCCGCAGCCCGCTTTTCAACGGCACCATCGAGAGCGTGGGTCCCAGGTACTGTCCCTCCATTGAGACCAAGATCCACCGCTTTCCCGAGAAGACCCGCCACCAGCTCTTCATTGAGCCCTGCGGCCTGGGCACCGACGAGCTCTATATCCAGGGCTTGAGCTCGTCCCTTCCCGAGGATGTGCAGCTTGAAATGCTCCATACCATCCCCGGCTTAACCCACGCCGAAATGATGCGCCCGGCTTACGCCATTGAGTATGACTGCATCGATCCCACGGAGCTATTGCCCACATTGGAGAGCAAAAAAATTCCCGGCCTCTACGGCGCGGGACAGTTCAACGGCTCTTCGGGCTATGAGGAGGCGGCGGTGCAGGGCTTCGTAGCCGGCGCCAATGCGGCACTTCAGGTGCAGGGGCGGGAGCCCCTCATTCTCCAGCGCTCCGATGGTTATATTGGCATTCTCATTGACGACTTGGTCACCAAGGGAACCGAGGAGCCCTACCGGGTGATGACCTCCCGGTCGGAGTATCGCCTGCTCCACCGCCAGGACAATGC
>DVGD01000215.1 GCA_018712905.1 Candidatus Avoscillospira stercoripullorum
GGGGCGAGCGTCGTCGTTATGGGGGCGTCAATGGTGATGGTGTTGCCGCCGGCTGCGGTCACGGTGCGCTCCCATGTTACCGCCATCATCACCGGTGCCTCCTCGGGTCTTGGCAAGGAATTTGCCCGGCAGGTGCGGGACGTCTTCCCGGAAATCCAGTGTCTCTGGCTCATCGCCCGGCGGGCTGAACGGCTCCAGCAGCTGGCTGCCGCCCTGCCCGGCGTGGTGGTCAAGCCCATCTCCCTGGATCTCACCGCGGCGGACGCCTGCGACCAGCTCACCGAACTTCTCGAGGCCGAGCAGCCTGAGGTTTCCCTTCTCATCAACTGCGCCGGCTGCGGCATTTGGGGAAGCTTCGACGAGAGCAACCTGGAGGAGCAGCTGCGGATGATCGACCTCAACATCCGCGCCCTCACCGCCGTGACCAGGACGGTGCTGCCTCACATCCCCAGCGGGGGACGGATCATCAACATCTCCTCCATCGCCTCCTTTGTGCCCAACGCCCGCATGAGCGTCTACAGCGCGTCCAAGGCCTATGTGAGCTTCTTCTCCCGGGGACTTTATGAGGAATTAAGGCCCCGAAAGATCGCTGTCACGGCCGTCTGCCCCGGCCCCATGGAGACGGAATTCCTCTCAGTGGGCAGAATCACCGGCAACTCCAAGACCTTTGACCGCCTTCCCTACTGTAACCCCAAAAAGGTGGTGCGCGGCAGCCTGGTGGCCTCGAAAAAAGGCCAGGCCGTCCACACACCCAGAGGCTTCTACAAGTTCTATCGCGTGCTCTCCGGCCTGGTGCCCCACGCCATTCTGGTACACGCCGCCAAGACGTAAAAGGATCGCCCGCAGCTTCAAAGCTGCGGGCGGTTTTTATAGGCTTTTGAGCGCAGTGGGCTACCGACTCTGGGTGTAGGGGCGCATTGTATATGCGCCCGCATAGGCACTGACGGTATCGCAACTGCCACGGGCGGATAATGTAATCCGCCCCTACAGGTGCGGTGCATTGATGGGCATTTGCGGAAATCACGGGTGCCATCGACGGCGGCATGTGGGCATGCCGCCCTACAGGTACTGTCGTAGGCGGAAGCTTTGATGTCACTGGAGCGGACGAACCGTAAAAATGACGGTGCAGTGCGCCGCGCTGCCGTCTTCGGGGTAGAGCATATCGCCCGCACGGGCATAGCCCTCGCGCACCACGTCCCACTGCAGCTGAAGGCCAAAGGCCGAGCGCTCGGCGCTTTCAAAGGGCTCTTTCTCCACCAGCACCTGGTAGAGCGGGAGCTTTCCCCAGTAGTCGCTCCAAGTACCCTCCCCCGCCGCAAAGGCCATGGTCATGGCTGCCATCACGTCGTCCGGCCAGCGGGCGCCCCAGCTCTCGCCTGCAAAGTCCCATTGCGCCCGCAGAGCGGTCACGCTGCCGTCATCCGTCTCAAACTCCACCACCGGCGTATTGTAAGCCCAGATATCCGTGTAAGACACAGCCAGGGGATTCGGCACGTCCCACTGCCCCGCTTCGTCCAGATGGTACCTGGGATCACCGTAGAATTCCGCCAGGAAATTATAATTTTCCGCATATTCCGCCGGTGTCAGCTGGTCATAGTGCGGCGGAAAACCCGCCATCACGGAAAAAACAAAAATCAGCGCCAGGATGGCCGCCCAGGCTGCCACATACAGGCCGTTGCGCCACCAGGCGCCGGGCTTGGCCTCCACATGAAAGTCGCTCTCCCGATCCCAGGACATCTCCCCTTCCCGGCCGTGGGCAACGTAGCTCCGATAGAGGCGGATCCAATTCAAAACCGGCAGATTCCAGCCCATGCCGCGCCAGAGTGCCTGCCCCGTGCGGCTCTGTGCCTCGGAATATGTCAGGCGGCCGCCATCCAGCCGCTCCACCCGGAGTCCTAAGATGGCTTTGCCGGGCGTCGTCCCAAAGCAGTGCAGCATGAGCGGCTCCAGAAGCAGCATCAAGCCCAGCGCCAGGAAACTCAATATGAAGCAGCCCAACCGCCCACCGTCCGCGATGTTCCAATGAAAGCCCAGGGTTGCCAGGGCAAAGAGCAGGAGAAAACAGAGCTGCGCGTCCAACATGCGCGCCAGATACCGCCGCCAGGGGCAGTAGATGCGCGGCGGTGCATCCAGCACCGGCGCTTTCGTCCAGGCGGCACGGTTGAGATATGCTTCCCCGTCCAGGGTGTCGTAGGTCGTCCCAGCCTCCCAGATGGCCTGACAGGTGGACATGGCCGAGGCAACATCGTCCCGCTCCAGAGACAATGTCTGGAGGCGGCGATGTAACGTGTCCGGCAATTCCGCCTCGCCCCGCTGGAGGGCGCGGATGTCCTCCAGGGCAATGCCCAGCTCCCGGAGGAGCTTGATGCGAAATAGGGTGGCGATGTTGTCCTCGCTGTAGTCGCGGTAGCCGTTCTCCAGCCGCTGGGGGCTGAGGAGCCCCTCGCGCTCATAGTACCGCACCGTCGCCCGAGGGAGACCGGTGCGGGCTTCCACTTCCTGGATGGTCATGGCATTCCCTCCCTGCTTTTTTCTTCAGTATAATGTATGAAGCCGGTTTACAGTCAAGGGTTTTTGTGACAAATTTCGGCTGTACCTGTAGGGGTCGATGCCCTCATCGACCCGCGGGCGGCTGATAGCCGCCCCTACGGGTGCGGTGGAAATTTCAGAAAAGCCTTCCCTTGGCGCGCAAGGGAAGGCTTTTGCTTAAGGCTCCAGGCTGGAGCCCGTCTTGAAATAGCGCTTGGTGAGCTTCACAGTCACGCCGGACAGGAGCAGCAGACCCACCAGGTTGGGGATGGCCATGAGGCCGTTGAGGGTGTCGGCGATGCTCCACATGAGAGACAGGCCGGAGGTATCCTCCAGGATGGATGTGGAGGAAGAGATGGCGCCGATTCCCAGGACAATCAGGAAGACAGCCTTGAAGATATACTGCACCGCCTTGCTGTTCTTGGTGAGATAGCCCCAGCAGGTTTCCCCGTAGTACTCCCAGCCCAGAATGGTGGACAGGGCAAAGAGGATCAGGGCAACGCGGATGAAGTGGCCGCCCCAGACGCTGCCGGTGAGGGTCTCCACGGCCTTTGCCGTCAGAGCGCCGCCGGTGAGGGTGCCGGTGTAGAGCCCCGAGAGGATGACCACCAGGGCGGTGATGGTGCAGACCACGATGGTATCCACAAACACCTCAAAGACACCCCACATGCCCTGCTTCACAGGATCCTTGGTGGAGGAGGCGGCATGGGCGATGGGCGCGGAGCCGAGGCCGGCCTCGTTGGAGAAGACGCCCCGGGCGAAGCCGTTCTTCATGGCCTGGAGGATTACATAGCCGAAGACGCCGCCGCCCACAGCTTCAAAGCTGAACGCACCGGAGAAAATCTGGCCAAAGGCGCCGGGGATCATGGCGGCATTGCCCAGGATCACGCCCAGGCCGATGACAATGTAAAAGAGCGCCATAAAGGGCACCAAGTAGCTGGTGACCGTACTGATGCGGTGGAGGCCGCCCAGGATCACGATGCCCACCAGCACCATGAGCACGATGCCGGTGATGAGGGAGGAGTCATAGCCCGTGCCGGTGAGGTTGTTCACAGCCACGGAGATCTCCGCCGCCTGGGTGGCGTTGCCGATGCCGAAGGTGGCCAGGCCGCCCAGAATGGCAAAGATGCAGGCCAGCCACTTCATGTGAAGTCCCCGCTCGATGTAGTACATGGGGCCGCCGTGGTGGGTGCCGTCTGGCGCCACCTCCCGGTAGTGCACGGCCAGGACGATCTCGGCATACTTGGTGCACATGCCGAAAAAGGCCGAGATCCACATCCAGAACACCGCGCCGGGGCCGCCGGCGGCGATGGCGCCGGCCACACCGGCCACGTTGCCCACGCCGATGGTGCTGCCCAGCGCCGTGGAGACGGCCTGGAAGGGCGTCACGTTGGTGCCGTCGGACTTGTGCGCTTCGCTCTTCTCCTTGTGGAAAAGGGTGGCAAAGGTGTTTTTCCAGATGTAGCCGAATTTCCTCGCCTGGAGGAAGCCGCAGCGGATGGAGAGGTAAATCCCCGTACCGATGAGCAGCACGAGCATAATGGGTCCCCACACCACATTATTGACTGCCGCGTTGATGTTCTCCAACCATTCCATCTCTTTCTCTCCTTTCCATCACCGGAATACGCCGATGGACTGCAAAAACAGCAGCGCCAGCATCACCGGTGCAATGAACTTCACCATGACGACGTACAGCCGCCGCCGGCCGAAGGACACACCGCCCAGGGTGACCTCGTCCTCCACCGTCTTGGTGCC
>DVGD01000216.1 GCA_018712905.1 Candidatus Avoscillospira stercoripullorum
AGTGCCGCGCGGAACAGGCGCTGGAAGAGGGACGTGTTGCGGCACTTGCGCCAGGTGATTTCCTCGCTCACCTCGAAGGTGCGCTGGAAGTCCTCGCCGATGGCCTCGATGCAGGTGGCGTCGAAGAGGTACACCGCGTTTTCAAAGTGGAGGTACAGGCTTCGGAAGTCCAGGTTCACCGACCCGGTGACGGCGTAGCGGTCGTCCACCAGGTAGACCTTGGAGTGGATGAACCCCGGCGTATACTCGTAGATCCGCACACCGGCCTCGGTGAGCATCTCGTAGTGCGCCCGGGTGACGGCGTGGACGTACCACTTGTCGGGAATGTGGGGCGTGATGATCCGCACGTCCAGGCCGGTCTTGGCCGCGGTGAGAAGGGCGGCGGAGATCTTGTCGTCCAGGATCAGGTAGGGCGTCATCATATAGATGGATTTCACCGCCCGCTGGAAGAGGGTCAGGAGGGTACACTCGGAGATGTCCTCGTTGTCCAGGGGCGTGTCGCAGAAGGGCTGGACAAAGCCCTCGCCCCCGGCCAGGCGGTAGGGATACGCCGGCCGCAGCGCCGCCACGTCCTCCAGCTGCCCGGTGGAGGTATCCCACTGGGAGAGGAACATCACCACCATGGCCCACACGGCCTCCCCGCGGAGCATCAGCCCGCAGTCCTTCCAGTGGCCGAAACGCTCGCGGCGGTTGATGTACTCGTCGGCCAGGTTGACGCCGCCGGTGAAGCCCACCTTGCCGTCGATAATCATGAGCTTTCTGTGGTCGCGGTTGTTGAGCCGGCCGGAGAGCACCGGCACAAAGGGGTTGAAGACCCTGGCCTGGATGCCCAGCTTCCTTAAATACTTGTCGTACCCCGAGGGAAGGGTGGTGATGCAGCCGAAGTCGTCGTAGAGCACCCGCACGTCAAGTCCCTGCTGCGCCTTTTCCTTGAGAATCTTCAAAATGCCGTCCCACATGACCCCTTCGCCTATGATGAAATACTCCAAAAAGATGTATTTTTCAGCCTTTTGCAGCTCCTCGAGCATCTTGGGGTAGAGGAGGTCGCCCAGGGGGAAGTACTCGGTCTCGGTGTTGTCGTAGACCGGGTAGCCGGAGACGTTGTAGAGATACGCCGCGCTGGCCGCCGCCGGGTCGCTGAGGTTTTTGAGGTTGTCGGAGATGAGATTCTCCTGCCAGAGGTTTTCGCGCACCATGTCCTCGGCCTGGTGCATGCCCTGGCGGGTGCGCAGGTTGAGCCGCCGCCCGCCGAAGGTGAAGTAGAGGCAGATGCCCGCCACCGGGAAAGCGAGAATTAAAATAATCCACGCGATTTTATACGAGGAGTTGGTGCGGTCGTAGAGCAGGTACACGATGGTGAGAATGGACAGCACCGCGGACACCACCTGGATCCACCGCCGGTACTCGCTCAGCCACAACACCGTAGCCAGCAGCACCGCCAGCTGGAGCAAAATAAAAAACGCCACCACAATGACCCGCTGGAACACCAGCTTGGCCAATCTGCTCATCGCTCCCACCTCCCTTGCGCATTTTCTCCATTGTACCACATTTTTCAGAAGAGGCAAGAGATTTTCATAATTTTACGAACATTTGGTTGAGAATTAAAATGTGGTGTGGTATAATACTAACCCAAAGGCGCACCCGAAATTTCCACCGCGCTCGTAGGGGCGGCTATCAGCCGCCCGCAACCCGACGATTCCCACCCAGGTACGCCGACCGCACCGCACCAAGGGCTCCCCTTGAGGGGAGCTGGCAGCCGAAGGCTGACTGAGAGGTGTTGCCGCAGCCGCGTTTTGCGGAAGGCTTGCGGGACTCGCAACTGCCCCAACACCTCTCCGTCATCGGCTTGCGCCGATGCCACCTCCCCTCAAGGGGAGGCCTTGCAGCGCCGGAGGCATTTCTCCATCCCATCTTCCTGAAACGAGGCCACGCTATGCAAGATACCATTTCCATCCGGGGTGCCCGGGAGAACAACCTCAAAAACGTCAGCCTGGATATCCCCCGGGATAAGCTGGTGGTGCTCACCGGCCTGTCCGGCTCGGGCAAGTCCTCCCTGGCCTTCGACACCATCTACGCCGAGGGACAGCGGCGGTATGTTGAATCCCTCAGCGCCTACGCCCGGCAATTCCTGGGGCAGATGGACAAGCCCGACGTGGATCAGATCGACGGCCTCTCCCCGGCCATCTCCATCGACCAGAAGACCACCTCCAAAAACCCCCGCTCCACCGTGGGCACCGTGACGGAAATCTACGACTACCTGCGCCTTCTCTGGGCGCGGGTGGGCGTGCCCCACTGTCCCAAGTGCGGCAAGGAGATCCGCCGCCAGACCATCGACCAGATCGTCGATCAAATTCTGTCCCTGCCCGAGGGCACCCGCTTCCAGCTCCTCTCCCCGGTGGTGCGCAGCAAGAAGGGCGAGCACCAGAAGGTCTTCGAGGAAGCCCGCAAGGCCGGCTTCTCCCGGGTGCGGGTGGACGGAGAGCTGCGGGATCTCAGCGAGGAATTCGACCTGGACAAGAAGAAAAAGCACAACATCGAGATCGTGGTGGATCGCCTGGTGCTAAAGCCCGACCTGGGGCGGCGGCTCACCGACTCCATTGAAACGGCCTGCAAGCGCTCCGGCGGCCTGGTGCTCCTAGAGCGCATGGACGACCACTCCCTCACCCTCTTCTCGGAAAACTACGCCTGCGACGACTGCGGCGTGTCCATGCCGGAGCTCTCGCCCCGGATGTTCTCCTTCAACAATCCCTATGGCGCCTGCCCGGCCTGCACGGGTCTTGGCATGCAGCTGGTGGCAGACGAGGATCTCATCATCCCCGACAAGGAAAAGAGCCTGGCGCAGGGCGCCATCCAGGTTATGGGCTGGAACACCGTCAAGCCCGACTCCATCGCCCGGATGTACTTTGACGCCATGGCCTTGAAGTACGGCTTCTCCCTCTCCACCCCCTGGAAGGACTTGCCCGCGGAAGCCCGGCAGAAGATCCTCTACGGCACCGGCGGGGAAAAGCTGGAGCTTAAGTACGACCGGGGCACCGCCGGCCACGGCGTGTACTACCAGGCCTTCGAGGGGCTTCTCCCCAACGTCACCCGCCGCTACCGGGAGACCCAGTCGGACTACGCCAAGAAGGAATACGAGGCGTTCATGGCCACCCGTCCCTGCCCCGTCTGCCACGGCCAGCGCCTTTCCGAGGTGAGCCGCGCCGTCACCGTGGGCGGAATGGGGCTGTGGGACTTCTGCTGCCTCAATGTGGACGAGGCGCTGGACTTCCTGAACCACCTGGAGCTCTCGGGCAACGACGCCGTCATCGCCGGGCAGGTTTTAAAGGAGATCAAAGCCCGGCTGGGCTTTTTAAAGAGCGTGGGACTTCCCTACCTCACGTTGAGCCGCGCCGCCGCCACCCTCTCCGGCGGCGAAGCCCAGCGCATCCGCCTGGCAACGCAGATTGGCTCGAGCCTCATGGGCGTCCTGTACATCCTGGACGAGCCTTCCATCGGCCTTCACCAGCGGGACAACGACAAGCTCATCGCCACCTTAAAGCGCCTGCGGGATCTGGGCAACACCCTTTTGGTGGTGGAGCACGACGAGGACACCATGCGCGCCGCGGACTTTATTGTGGACGTGGGTCCCGGCGCGGGAATCAACGGCGGCGAGATCGTGGCCGCCGGATCGCTGGAGGACATCATGGCCGAGCCCAGGAGCCTCACGGGGCAATACCTCTCGGGGAAAAAGCGCATTCCCGTGCCCGAGACGCGCCGTCCGGGCAACGGAAAGTCCCTGTGGATCCGCGGCGCGGCGGAAAATAACCTGAGAAACATCGACGTGGAGATCCCCCTGGGGACGCTGACCTGCGTCACCGGTGTGTCGGGGTCGGGCAAGTCCTCCCTCATTAACGAGATTCTCTACAAGACCCTGGCCAATCAGCTCAACCACGCCCACATCCGCCCGGGCAAGT
>DVGD01000217.1 GCA_018712905.1 Candidatus Avoscillospira stercoripullorum
CGACCCCGCTCGCCAAAGTAGATGCCGCCGGTGAGCTCCCGCACCATGACCATGTCAAAGCCGTTTGCCACAATGTCCGGCCGCAGGGGGCAGTCCCCGGCCAGCGCCGGGTAGATCTTGGCCGGGCGCAGATTGGTGAAGAGTCCCAAGGCGGCGCGCAGCCCCAGAAGCGCCTTCTCCGGCCGGAGATTGCCGGGGTTCTTGTCCCACTTGGGGCCGCCCACGGCGCCCAGGAGCACGCTGTCGGCGTTCAGGCAGCCCTGTACCGTCTCCTCGGGCAGGGGGATGCCGGTGGCGTCAATGGCGCAGCCGCCGGCGAGATAGGGCGTGCAGTGGAAGGTGTGGCCGTACTTTTGGCCGATTTTCTCCAAGACACGGACGGCGCTGTCCACGATTTCGGGGCCAATGCCGTCGCCCTTGATGAGTGCAATCTGAAATTCCATGCTTCTGCCTCCTTATCCGTCCTGCCGCGCCTTGAGATAGGGCAAAAGGCCGCCGTGGCGGATGATCTCTTCAATAAAGGGCGGGAAGGCCGCGGCCTGGAAGGTCTGGCCGGTGGTCTCGTCCACAATTTCGCCGGTGGAGAAGTCCACGGAGACGATGTCGCCGTTTTGAATGGCCTCGGCGGCGGCAGGGCACTCGAGAATGGGGAAGCCGATGTTGATGGCGTTGCGGTAGAAAATCCGTGCGAAGCTGGCAGCGATAACGCAGGCAGCGCCGCTGGCCTGAATGGCCATGGGGGCGTGCTCCCGGGAGGAGCCGCAGCCGAAGTTCCAGCCGCCCACGACGATGTCGCCGGGCTTCACGGAGGTAGCATAGGATGCGTCAATATCCTCCATGCAGTGCTTGGCCAGCTCCTCGGGAGAGGGGGCATTCAAGTACCGGGCGGGGATGATGACGTCGGTATCCACATTGTCGCCATATTTAAAAACAGTTCCTCTGGCCATGGTTATTCTCCTTTCTCCAGCTGGGCGGGATCCTTGAGGCACCCGGCCACGGCAGACGCGGCGGCCACGGCGGGGCTGGCCAGCACCACTTCGCTCTTCACATGTCCCATGCGGCCGACAAAGTTGCGGTTGGTGGTGGTGACGGCGCGCTCCCCGGCGCACATGACGCCCATATGACCGCCCAGGCAGGGCCCGCAGGTGGGCGTGGAGACGGCGCAGCCGGATTCAATGAAGGTCTTGATGAGCCCCTCCTCCATGGCCTGGAGGTAGATGGCCTGGGTGGCAGGGATAACGATGCAGCGGACGCCCGGGGCAACCTTGCGCCCCTTCAAAATGGCCGCCGCGGCGCGCAGATCCGAGATCCGGCCATTGGTGCAAGAGCCGATGACGGCCTGCTGGATCTCCATGCCCTCCACCTCCTCGATGGTGCGGGTGTTGCTGGGCAGGTGGGGCAGGGACACCGTGGGCTTCAAGGTGTTGAGGTCGATGGTCACCTTGCGGACGTACTCGGCGTCGGGATCAGCCTCGTAAACCGTGTAGGGGCGGCTGACCCGGCCGGTGATGTACTCGATGGTCTTCTCATCCACGGGGAAGATGCCGTTCTTGGCGCCAGCCTCGATGGCCATGTTGGCGATGGTGAAGCGGTCGTCCATGGAGAGAGAGGAAACACCCTCGCCGGTGAACTCCAGGGACTGATAGAGGGCGCCGTCCACGCCGATCTCACCGATGAGGTGCAAAATCACATCCTTGCCGCTCACATAGGGCTGGAGAGCGCCGGTGAGCTCTACCTGGATGGCGGCGGGCACCTTGAACCAGTTCTCGCCCATGGCCATGCCGGCGGCCATGTCGGTGGAGCCGACGCCGGTGGAGAAGGCGCCCAATGCGCCATAGGTACAGGTATGGGAGTCGGCGCCGATGATGAGGTCGCCGGGAGCGGTCAAGCCCTGCTCCGGCAGAAGGGCATGCTCGATGCCCACGTTGCCCACATCGTAGAGGTGGGTGATGGAGAAGCGCTTGGCAAATTCCCTGGCCTGGTGGCAGAGCTCGGCGGACTTGATGTCCTTGCAGGGGGTATAGTGATCCAGGACGATGGCGATCTTGTCCTTGTCAAAAATCTTGGTGAAGCCGGTCTTGTCGAAGGTGGTGATGGCGACGGGGGTGGTGATGTCGTTGCCCAGCACCAGATCCAGCTTGGCCTCGATGAGATCCCCGGCCTTTACCGAGGGAAGCCCGGCGTGGGCTGCCAGAATCTTCTGGGTCATGGTCATGCCCATGGTTTATGCCTCCTTTTTGCTTTCGTAGTGCCGCATGAGCTTGTTGGCGGCCTGGAGATAGGCCACAATACTGGCCTTGATGATATCGGTGGAGAGGCCACGGCCGCTGTAGCTCTTGCCTTCGGCGGAGAGCTTTACGGTAACGTCGCCCAGGGTGTCCTTGCCCTCGGAGATGGAGTTGACCGAGAAAATTTCAAAGGAGTGCTCCACGGGCTTAATAATCTGGTCAATGGCCTGGAAGGCGGCGTCGATGGGGCCGTCGCCCAGGCAGACGGCTTCAAATTTCTCCTCGCCGCGCTTGAGAGAAATCGTACATGTGGCGGTGGTGAAGTTGGTGGTATGGACGGCAAACCAGTCGAGCTTGTAGCCGCCCTCGTCCTCCTCCACGCGGCTGGAGTGGCGCACCAAGGCCTCCAAATCGTCGTCGGTGATGGACTTTTTCTTGTCGCACAGATCCTTAAACCGCACGAACAGCGCGGCCAGCTCCTCCTGGCTCAGCTCATAGCCCAGCTCCTTGAGCCGCGCCTCGAAGGCGTGGTGGCCAGAGTGCTTGCCCAGCACCAGGTTGTTGGTGCGGATACCCACAGACTCGGGGGTGAGGATCTCGTAGGTCTTCTTGTTGGCCAGAACGCCGTGCTGGTGGATGCCGCTCTCGTGGAGGAAGGCATTCTTGCCCACGATGGGCTTGT
>DVGD01000218.1 GCA_018712905.1 Candidatus Avoscillospira stercoripullorum
ATGTCGTTGTCGTCGTCCTCCACCTTGCTGCGCTCCACGCCGGAGGAGAAGGCGCCCAGACGGGTGGTGGGCTTCTTCTCGTCGAAGCCGGTGGCGATGACGGTGACGCGCATCTCGTCCTGGAGGGTATCATCAAAGGCGGAGCCGAAGATGATGTTGGCCTCGGGGTTGGCGGCCTCCTGGACAATGCTGGCGGCAGTCTCCACATCGTCGAGACCCAGGTCGGACGAACCGGTGATGTTGATGAGCACACCCATGGCGCCGTTGATGGAGGTCTCCAGCAGGGGGCTGGCCACGGCGGCCTGGGCGGCCTGCTCGGCCTTGTCGCGGCCGGAGGCGGTGCCCACGCCCATGTGGGCGCGGCCGGCGTCCTTCATGATGGCGGACACGTCGGCAAAGTCCAGGTTGATGTTCACATGCTCGGAGTAGCCCACCAACTCAGAGATGGACTGGACAGCCTGCTTCAAAACATCGTCGGCAATGCCGAAGGCGTTGGCGAAGGTGATCTTCTGATCGGTGACGTACTTGAGGCGGTCGTTGGGGATGATGATGAGGCTGTCGACCTTGTCGGACAGATTGGCGATGCCGGCCTCGGCCTGCTTCATGCGGTTGGCGCCCTCGAACTTGAAGGGCTTGGTGACCACGCCCACGGTGAGAATGCCGGCCTCATGCGCCAAATCGGCGATGATGGGCGCCGCGCCGGTGCCGGTGCCGCCGCCCATACCGGCGGTGATGAACACCATGTCGGTGCCCTCGAGAATCTTAGAAATGGCGGCCTTGGACTCCTCGGCGGACTTCTGGCCGATTTCGGGCTTGGAGCCTGCGCCCATGCCTCCGGTGAGCTTTTCACCGATCTGGATTTTGTTGCGGCAGTTGGACTTATTGAGATCCTGCTTATCGGTGTTGACCACCACAAATTCCACGCCGCCCACGCCGGCTGCAATCATCCGGTTGACGACGTTGTTGCCGGCGCCGCCGACGCCGATCACTTTTATGGAAACGACTTTTTCTTCAAAATCAGGCATGGGTAGTTCCTCCTATGTATCAATGCTGCTCAGCGTTGAAGTTCACATAATTATACTCCATTATAATATCGCGTTCTCTGTTCCAGGTCAATAGAAAATCGTGAATTCTCCCTAAAAAAATCCAGTTTACTCCCACTCCCGGAAGCGCGCCACACGCTTTTCATCAAAGGTGAGGTCGATGGTGCCAGAAAGCGCTGGATCCAGCTCCTCCAGGACGGCCTGGAGATACTGAATCTTATAGGAAAGCTCATCGGTACCGCCGAGCAGGATCTGATACTGCTCGCCGCAGAGAAGCTCGATGTCGTAGGTTTTTTCCACGTTGATGGTGGTGATCTTCTCCATGAGGCCGGTGCCCTCCATGGCGCCCACAATCTCCAGCGCCGCGGTCATGGCGTCCTCCTGGCCTTCGCTGGCCACTGCCGCCTCGCCGGTCTGGGGATTGACCAGGGTAAAGCCCTGCATCTCCACCACCTGGCCGGTAAAATTGTCAATGGAGCTTCCCAGCACGCGGCCTTCGGTGTTAATATACCACTTGCCGCCCACGTCGGCCTCCACCAGTCCGGCAATCTGGCTCTCCTCCACCTGGATGACCACGGTGTCGGGGAGAATACGCCCCACGCTCACCTTCTGAACATAGGGAAGCTGTGCCTGGATGCTGCCGGCCACGGCCTCGCGGTTGAGCATAAAGAGGTTATCCCCGGGCGAGATCCCGGAGGCGTTGGCCACCTGCTCCCAGGAGTAGATGCTGTTGCCCTGCACCTCCACGGTGCGGATGCGGAAGAAGATTGCCACGCCCAGCACGATGGCCACCACCACGGCGACCATGATGAGAAGCCTTCCGATGACACCTGTATGAAGTTCCCGGCGGCGGCCGGCACGTCTAGCCCGGCGGCGCGCCGAATTGCGCATATTTGCCATGTTTACCTCCATAAGGGGGAGACTTGCTCCGACTTACAGAGTATTATACACCATGGCAGGGAAAATTTCCAGTCGTATTCTTTCCCACGCCGCCGTCGGCCTCCGAAAGGGTGACGCCCAGGGCGCGGAGCTTTCCTTCCAGATTATCATACCCCCGCCGCAGGTGTTTTATCCCATAAATCGTGCTGACTCCCGGCGCCTGGAGGGCGGCAATCACCAGCGCCGCAGCGCCCCGGAGATCTGTCCCCGTCACGGTGGCCGGGCGCAGAGACGCCACGCCCCGCACCAGCGCCGCGGAGCCCTCCGTCTCGATCTCCGCGCCAAAGCGCCGGAGCTGGGGTACGTGGGCAAAGCGCCGCTCGAAAATCGTCTCGGAAAAGCGGCAAGACCCCTCCATGCGCAATAGTGCCGCCATCATGGGCGCCTGGACGTCGGTGGGAAAGCCGGGGTAAGGCGCTGTTTCGATGGCGGGGGGAGCCTTGCGCCGTCCCTGGGCGCGGAGGGTGATACATTTCCGGCTCCAGCAGAGCTCACACCCCGCGCCGGTGAGCACATCCAGCACTGGCGTCAGGTGCCGCCCGTCGGCGCCGTGGAGGCAAATCTCTCCGCCGCAGCCGGCGCAGGCACACAAAAAGGTGGCCGCCTCAATGCGGTCGGGCATCACCGTGTAGGTGGCGCCGGAGAGGGGCGCGCCGCCCCGGATGGTCAGCGTATCGGTGCCGATTCCCGAGATTTCCCCGCCCATGGCCTGGAGAAAATGCGCCAAATCCGCGATTTCCGGCTCTTTGGCCGCATTCTGGAGCACCACCGTGCCTTTGCAGCCCATGGAGGCCAGAAGCACATTTTCCGTTGCTCCCACGCTTGGAAATTGCAGCTCAATGGTGGCGCCGTGGAGGGCGGGTGCCTCGCAGCAGATCTCCCCCTCCCACAAGACCACTGAGGCGCCCATGCGCGCCAAGGCGTCTAAGTGGAGGTCGATGGGACGCCTGCCCAGGGGACAGCCGCCGGGCATGGTCATGGAGGCCTCGCCGAAGCGCGCCAGGAGGGCGCCGAGAAACAGCACCGACGCCCGCATCTTGCCCATGAGGTCGGCGGGAATGACGGTACCGACGGCGAGGCGGGTGTCCACCAGCAGGGTGTTCCCCCGCCGGGTCACGCGGCCGCCCAGGCACCGGATGATGGCGGCGGCCAGGCGCACGTCGGCAATATCCGGGCAGTTATGTAGGCAGTATTCGTCCCCGTGGAGCATGGTGGCAGCCAGAATGGGCAGCACCGCATTCTTTGCGCCGCTGATGGTGATTTCCCCCGAAAGGGGCTTCCCTCCGTGCACAATCAGAGCGTCCATAGTCTCTCCTCCGCTTTTTTGCCATCCTATGCAACAAAGCGGAGGAGGGTGCGAAAGGAGGCGACGCTAGGCGTTACCTCCTGCCAGGGTGCGCATGACCTCAAAAATCTGCTCGGCGGCGTCCACCACGGCCAGGCGGCGGGCGGCCATGCGCATCTCCTTGAGGCGCTGCTCGTCTTCCAAGAGGGATTTGGCGGTTTCATAGAGGCTGTCGCCGTCGCATTCATTCTCCCGCAGCACCACCGCCGCGCCGTGGGCTTCCAAGACCCGAGCGTTCTTCTCCTGGTGGTTGTCGGTGACGTTGGGCGAGGGAATCATGATGCACGGCGTCCCCGAGGCGCAGACCTCGCTGATGGTGGCAGCCCCGGCGCGGCAGATGATGAGATCCGCCGCCGCCATGAGCTCGGGCATGTTGAAGATATACTCCCGCATGTCAAGCTGGGGATACCGCTCCAGCTCCAGCCCCTGCTGGCGGACGTAGGCCGGCATCCACCGCCAGCCGTAGGAGCCCGTGGCGTGGACGTGGTGATAGCGGCCGTCCTTGGCCTCCAAGACCATGAAGCGGGCAATTTTTTTATTCATCTCCCGGGCGCCCAGGCTCCCCCAGGCCGAGATGATGAGCTTCTCCTCCCCCAGCCCCAGCGCCTTCCGGGCGGCGGTGCGGTCGCCGTAGAGGAACTCGCTTCGCACCGGCGTGCCGGTGACGATGACCTTCTCGGGGTTGGGGTAGTGCTCCTGGCAGTCCGGGAAGGACACCATGATCCGATCCATGTCCTTGGCCACCATGCGGGTGGTGAGGCCGGGCACGGCGTTGGATTCGTGCACCGCCGTGGGGATGCCCAGCTTGGCGCCCATGTGGAGCGCCGGGTAGCTGGCATAGCCGCCGGTGCCCACGATGACGTCGGGGGCAAAGTCCCGGATGATCCGCTTGGCCTTGCGCATGGAGCCGGCCATATGGCAGGCGGTGGTGACGTTGTGCCAGATGCCCGCCGGGGTGAGCTTTCGCTGGAAGTTGGAGATTTTAATGGTCTCCAGGTCGAAGCCCTCCCGGGGCACCAACTTGTTTTCCATGCCGTCCTCGGCGCCGATGAAGAGGATCCGGCTGTCCGGGATGCGCTCCTTTAAGAGCTTCGCCACGGAGATGGCGGGGTTGATGTGGCCGCCGGTGCCGCCGCAGGTGAAGATGACGTTCATGGATGCCTCCAATCAAAGAAGAAGCTGATTGTTGCTCTGGCGGGAGACGCTCAACACAAGTCCCATCTCAAAAAGCTGCAGGAGCAGCGCCGTGCCGCCGTAGGAGAAGAAGGGCAAGGAGATGCCTGTTGCGGGGAGGAAGTTGGTCACCACGCCGATGTTGAAGAAGACCTGCAAGGCCAAAAGGGTGGTGAGGCCGCCCACCATCAGCGCGCCGAAGCGATCCCGGGCGTGCATGGCGATCCAGTAGCCCCGAATGATGAGCAGCACGAACAGCAGCAGCACCACCATGGCGCCCACAAAGCCCAGCTCCTCGCAGACAATGGCGAAGATATAGTCGTTGTGCTCCTCGGGGAGGTACAGATATTTCTGCCGCCCCCGTCCCAGCCCCAGACCCATGAGGCCGCCGGAGCCGATGGCATAGAGGGACTGGACGATCTGATAGCCGTTGTCCGAGGCGTCGGCCCAGGGATCCTGCCAGGCGACGATTCGATCCGAGGCGTAGCCCATGAATTTGAGGTAAATAAAGCCGAACACCGCCGCCACGCCAAGTCCCAAGGCAAACCACTTGAGCTCCGTGCCGCCTAAGAACATCATGGCCGCGCCCACGCAGAAGATGATGATGATGGCCGAGAAGTGAGGCTCCAGCACCAAAAGCAATGCGATGACGCCCAAAATCGCCGCAAAGGGCAAAACGCCGTAGCGGAAGGTTTTCATCTTGTC
>DVGD01000219.1 GCA_018712905.1 Candidatus Avoscillospira stercoripullorum
TGGTATCTATGTTCTCACCGGGGGCAGGTAGTCTCCAGCGAGACGCTCTTTGAGGCTGTATGGGGGGAGAAATATATGGATTCCAACAACACTGTCATGAGCCACATCGCCCGGCTGCGGGAAAAAATGCACGAGAACAGCCGCCGGCCAAAGTTCATCAAGACCGTCTGGGGGGTGGGGTATACCATTGAATAAGGACGCTTCACGCCGCCCGATTCTCAGAGCCTGGGGCGGCTATCTGCTGGCGCTGACCGCCTGGGTCACGGCGGTGATTGTTCTCGCCTTTACGTGCCTGTGGTTTTTCTCTTCGCTGAACTGGTCGCCGTCTCCCATCTACTATCTGCTCATCTGGATCCGGGACTATATCCCCCTGGTGGTGGCAGCGGTCGTACTGGTGGGCTGGGTGGTCATCAGCTACTTCTATTTGGCGCGTCCCTACCGGCAGCTGCAGGCCATGCTGGGCGCGGCCAAGCAGCTGGCGCATCCCTCGGAGCAGCCCATTACCCTGCCCCCTGCCATGGGCGAGGCGGAAGCCCAGCTCAACCTGATCCGCGCCCAGGCGCTGCGGGACGCCCAGCATGCCAAGGAGGCAGAGCAGCGAAAAAACGATCTGGTAGTCTATCTGGCACACGACCTCAAAACGCCTCTCACCAGCGTTCTGGGCTACCTGACCCTCCTTTCCGACGAGCCGGATCTCCCGCCGGAATTTCGGGCGCGCTATACCGGCATTGCCCTGGAAAAAGCCCAGCGGCTGGAGGATCTCATCAACGACTTTTTCGACATCACCCGCTTCAACCTCACCCATCTGGAGCTGGAGTGCGGCGACACCGATCTCAAGCGAATGCTCGAGCAGCTTGCCAGCGAATTTGAGCCTGTGCTCCGGCAGCAAAATCTCCGCTGCCAGCTGACGCTGCCGGAGACGCTCCACGCCGTCTGCGACCGGGACAAGATGGCGCGGGTCTTTGACAACCTCCTCAACAACGCCTGCCACTATGCCTACCCCGACACGACGCTGGAGATTCGAGGCTGGGCGGAAAATGGATGGGTCATTTTGACCTTTGAAAATGCCGGCGCTACCATCCCGCCGGAGAAGCTCCAGCGGATGTTCGAGCAGTTTTTCCGCCTGGATCCCTCCCGTGGAACCCGCGCGGGCAACGCCGGGCTGGGGCTGGCCATCGCCAAGGAAATCGTGGAAGCCCACGGCGGCTCCATCTCCGCCAAGAGCCGCGACGAACGGATCTGCTTCACGGTGCGGCTGCCACAATCGCAAGAAAATCGCAAGGATTTTACCACAATATCATAAGGCGGCGGAAAGAAACCCTCCAAACATCATGCGCCCTGATCTGGTACGATAAGCTCGTCCCGGATCAGGGCGCATGTTTCCCATTTGGAGGTTTCCCATGAAGACCATTTTGTTCTTGTTCGGCGGCGTCTCCAGCGAGTACGCCGTTTCTCTGGAGTCCGCCCAGGCGGTGCTCACCCATCTCGACCAAAGTAAATTCCGCCCGCTGATGGTGGGCATCACAAAAGACGGGCGGTGGCTCCATTACACGGGAGCGGTGGACGCCATCGGCGCCGACCGCTGGCAGAATGCGGACTGCGTCCCCTGCACCCTGGTGCTCCACCGCGGCGCCCGGCAGCTGCTGCTTTTGGACGGCACCGGGGCAACCCGCTCCTTCGACGCTGCCTTTCCAGTGATGCACGGCAAAAACGGTGAGGACGGCACCCTCCAGGGGCTTCTGGAGCTGGCCGGTGTTCCCATTGTCGGCTGCGGCACCCTGGCCAGCGCCCTGTCCATGGACAAGGATCGCGCCCACAAGCTGGCTGCCTGCGCCGGGGTGGACATTCCCCGGGGCATGGTGTTTTCCCAGGGCGCCGCGCCCGACGATTGGAACGCAGCGGCGGAAGAACTGGGCTATCCCCTCTTTGTCAAGCCCGTTCGGGCAGGCTCCTCCTTCGGCATCACCCGGGTGACAGCACCCTCCCAGCTGTCAGCGGCGCTGGAGGAAGCCTGGCGCCACGACCGGGAGGCGCTGTTGGAGGAAGCGGTGCCAGGATTTGAGGTGGGCTGCTCGGTGTTGGGGACGAAGACGCTGACCGTGGGCGCCGTGGATCAAGTGGCTCTCTCCCAGGGCTTCTTTGACTACGAGGAGAAGTACACCCTCAAAACCGCGTCCATCCACTGCCCCGCTCCCATCCTCCCCGAGGAGGCCGCCAGAATCCAGGCGGCAGCCAAGGTGGTCTACCGCGCCCTGGACTTGAAGGGCTTTGCCCGGGTGGACTTTTTCCTGACGCCGGGCGGAAGGGTGGTCTTCAACGAGGTCAACACCATCCCCGGCTTCACCGCCCACAGCCGCTACCCGCGGATGATGGCGGCGGCGGGACTGCCCTTCCCCGCCCTTATCACCCGGCTCATCGACGAGGAGGTGGAAGAGGCATGAGACAGCGTACGCAGAGACCCCAATGCCGCTTCGACCCGCTGCTGCTGGTCAACGCGGCACATCCCCTGCCGAAGGTGCCATGGCCGGATTTGACAGCGGTGGACGAGTGCTATCCCGACGTGCTGCTGGAGCGCCGGGTCGCCGGGCTCCTTGGCGCATGCATCCAGGCAGTAAACGGTCAGGGGCAGATCGTACCGGTCTCCGGCTGGCGCAGTCAGGCAGAGCAGCAGTCCATCTGGGACGACTGCCTCATCCAGTCCGGGGAAACCTTTACGAGAAAGTATGTGGCGCTGCCGGGATGCAGCGAACACCAGACGGGGCTTGCCATCGACCTGGGACTTGCCGCCGATGAAATTGACTTCATCCGACCCGACTTTCCCGCGGACGGCGTCTGCGGCGCCTTCCGCCGCCGTGCCGCCGATTTTGGCTTTGTGCTCCGGTACCCGGCGGGAAAGGAGGGCGTCACCGGCATTGCCCATGAGCCGTGGCATTTTCGCTATGTGGGCGTCCCCCACGCCCGTCTCATGGCGGAAATGGGGTTTACATTGGAGGAATATGTGGCCTGGCTTAGAGAATGCCACAGCCAGGCGCCCCTTCGCCGGCAGCTGGGGCTCTATGAGTTTTCGGTGCAGTATCACAGCGGCACGACGCAGCCGGTGTTGCCCGAGTATGGCTACAGCCAGCGATCCAGGGACAACTGCGGCGGCTGGATCGTCACCACCTGGAGGTGAGACCATGCACCTTCGGCAAATCCTGGTGGACTGGTCCAAGGGAGACGATCTCCGGTGGCTCTGGCGGCTCTACCGGTGGCAGCAGCGCGTCCGAGGCAGGTTTTTTCGGGACGTTGTGACCTTTCTCCTGTATCGCTCTGCGCGGCGCCACGGCGGGTACCTGGGCGCAGGTGCCAAAATCGCCGGCGAGCCCTCCCTCCCCCACGGCCTCCACGGCGTGTACATCTCCCGCTACGCCGTTTTGGGCGCCAATTGCCGGATTTACCAGAACGTCACCATCGGTGAAATCGGCCAGCAAGCGCCCACCATCGGCGACAATTGCCTCATCGGCGCAGGCGCCGTGGTGATAGGCGGCATCCGCATCGGCAATGGCGTCAAGATCGGCGCGGGGGCGGTGGTGCACACAGACATCCCGGACGGCAGCACCGTGGTATCGCAGCCGTCCCGGATTCTCACGAGGAGCACGCCATGGAGATGACGAAAGCCCGTGCCTGGCGGGAGCTGAACCAGGCGGCGCTCCGCCACAACGTCAAAATTCTCCAGGAAGCCCTGGCGCCCGGCTGCCGCCTGATGGCCGTGGTCAAGGCCGACGCTTACGGCCACGGCGCCATTCCCGTCGCCCGGTATCTTCAGGCGCAGGGGGTGGAGGCCTTCGCCGTGGCCTGCCTTTCCGAGGCGGCGGCACTGCGGGAGGCGGGAATCGAGGCAAAGATTCTCATTCTGGGATATACGCCGCCCCAGCTGGCGCCGGAGCTTTCCTGGTATCGCCTGATCCAAACCGTGGCGGATGAAGCCCACGGCCTGGCGCTGGAGCGCCAGGGCATCCCCCTTTCCGTCCATCTGGCGCTGGACACCGGCATGCACCGCCTGGGCATTCCGGCGGAGGATCGGCAGGCGCTTTCCCGCATCTATGCCTGCAAGCACCTGCGCATTCAGGGCGTATTCTCCCACCTGTGCGTGGCCGACGGCACCTCGGC
>DVGD01000033.1 GCA_018712905.1 Candidatus Avoscillospira stercoripullorum
CCTTTGCATCAGTCCGGCAGAATCCATAAAGAACCGGCCGAACGAAATTCAAATGTGTTGATCGCACACAAGTCTAATTCTATCATACAAGATTTCCCGCGATTTTGGAAGTCCAAAATCGCGGGAAAACGGTTTTTTCCAGAAAGCCAAGTCCACCCCCACGGGGTGCACCGAAAATTTCCACCGCACCCGTAGGGGCGGATCTCTGAGCCGCCCGTCATTGGCCGCTTCGCGGCACGGGTCGATGAGGACATCGACCCCTACAAACCGCACCGCACCTGTAGGGGCGGATTATATATCCGCCCGTACCGCAGTGCGTTGTGGGGAAGCTTGCGGGAATCGCAGCTGCCCACGGGCGCATATTTAATGCGCCCCTACATCCAAGCCGGTTAGTTCTTGAGGCTCTGCATGGGGGCGGGGATTCTGCCGCCGCGGGCGATGAACTCCGCGGCGCTCTCGCTGTGGACGGGCATCACCGGCGCCTCGCCCAGGAGGCCGCCGAAGGACACCATGTCGCCCACCTTTTTGCCCAGCGCCGGGATGAGGCGCACGGCGGTGGTCTTGGTGTTGACCATGCCGATGGCGGCCTCGTCGGCGATGATGGCGGAGATGGTCTCGGCGGAGGTGTCGCCGGGGACGGCGATCATATCGAGGCCCACCGAGCATACGCAGGTCATGGCCTCCAGCTTGTCGATGGTGAGGACGCCCGAGGACGCCGCGGCGATCATGCCCTCGTCCTCGGAGACGGGGATGAACGCGCCCGAGAGGCCGCCCACGCTGCTCGAGGCCATGACGCCGCCCTTTTTGACCGCGTCGTTTAAGAGCGCCAGGGCGGCGGTGGTGCCGTGGGTGCCGCAGGTGGCAAGACCCATTTCCTCCAAAATCCTGGCCACGCTGTCGCCGATGGCCGGGGTGGGCGCCAGGGAGAGATCCACCACGCCGAAGGGCACGTTCAGCCGCTTGGACGCCTCCTGCGCCACCAGCTGTCCCATGCGGGTGATGTGGAAGGCGGTCTTCTTCACGGTCTCGGCCACCACGTCCAGGGGCTTGCCCTTGACCTTTTGAAGGGCGTGGTGCACCACGCCGGGACCCGAGACGCCCACGTTGATGACGGTCTCCGGCTCGCCCACGCCGTGGAAGGCGCCGGCCATGAAGGGGTTGTCCTCCACGGCGTTGCAGAAGATCACCAATTTGGCGCAGCCCATGCCGCCGGAGTCGGCAGTGAGGGCGGCGGTGCGGCGCACCACCTGCCCCATGAGGGCGACGGCGTCCATGTTGATGCCGGCCTTGGTGGAGCCGACGTTGACGCTGGAGCAGACGATGCTGGTGCTGGCCAGCGCTTCGGGGATGGACTGGATGAGGCGCTTATCGCCCACGGTCATGCCCTTTTGCACCAGGGCCGAGAAGCCGCCGATGAAGTCCACGCCGCACTCCCGCCCGGCTCTGTCCATGGCCAGGGCGAAGGGCACATAGTCTTCCGTGTCGCTGGCGCCGGCCACCAAGGCCATGGGGGTGACGGAGATGCGCTTGTTGACGATGGGGATGCCCAGTTCCTTTTCGATGCGCTGCCCGGTGGGCACCAGGTTTTGGGCACAGCGGCAGATCTTGTCGTAGATCTTCCCGGCTGCGGCGGCGGGGTCGGGGTCGGCGCAGTCTAAGAGGGTGATGCCCATGGTGATGGTGCGGATGTCCAGGTGCTGCTGGGAGATCATGTTCACGGTCTCCATGATGTCGGAGTGACTCAGAAGCATAGTGACCTCCTCAAATGCGGTGCATGGCGTGGAAGATGTCCTCCCGCTGGATGCGGATGGAGAGGTTCATCTCCTCCTCCTTTTCGTGGAGGACGGCGCTGATTTCGTCCAGGGTCTTGTTGGCACGGCCGGTGTCCACCAGCATAATCATGGTGAAAAAGTCCCGCATGACGGTCTGACTGATGTCCACGATGTTGATCTGCATCCCGGCGAGGACGGTGCAAAGCTCGCCGATGATGCCCACCCGGTCGAGACCGACCACAGTGACAATGGCTTTCATGAAGGTTCCTCCCTTGAAAATAATATGGCACGGGCGGCCATACATGCCGCCCCTACGATAATGTCGGAAGCGTGGTGTAGGGGCGGCTGCGATTCCCATAAGATTTCCGCCGAACGCAACCCGGCACGGGCGGGGATAAACCCCGCCCCTACGAGAAATCCGCCGGTACCAGCGCGGACGCGCCATGCGCGCCCCCACGGGGTGCAGCCGAAAAGTTCCGCCGCACCCTGTAGGGGCGGATTAAATATCCGCCCGTGCAGCTGCGGTTTCGTCAGTGCCTTCCCGGGCGCATATGCAATGCGCCCCTACATTCCGAATCGAAGCTGTGATTTAATACGCCAGCTTGTCGGTGAGCCAGGCCTTGAGCTGGTCGATGGGCACGCGCACCTGCTCCATGGTGTCGCGGTCGCGGATGGTCACGGCGTTGTCGGCGGGGGTGTTCTCATCGCCCACGGTCTGGAAGTCCACGGTGATGCAGTAGGGCGTGCCGATCTCGTCCTCGCGGCGGTAGCGCTTGCCGATGGAGCCGGCCTCGTCGTAGTCCACCATGAAGTCCTTCTGCAAGCTGTGGTAGATTTCCGTGGCCTTGGGGCCGAGCTTCTTGGAGAGGGGCAGCACGGCGGCCTTGAAGGGCGCGAGAGCCGGATGGAAGTGCAGAACTACGCGGATGTCGTCCTTGCCGTTCTTGTCCTGACCCACCACTTCCTCGTCGTAGGCTTCCACCAGGAAGGCCAGGGTCACGCGGTCGGCGCCGAGAGAGGGCTCCACCACGTAGGGGATATAGTGCTCGTTCTTCTCCTGGTCGAAGTAGGTCATGTCCACGCCGGAGACCTTCTGGTGCTGGGAGAGGTCATAGTCCGTGCGGTCGGCCACGCCCCACAGCTCGCCCCAGCCGAAGGGGAAGAGGAACTCAAAGTCCGTGGTGGCCTTGGAGTAGAAGCAGAGCTCCTCGGGGCTGTGATCCCGCAGGCGGAGGTTCTCGTCCTTGATGTTGAGGCCGAGGAGCCAGTCGTGGCAGTAGGTGCGCCAGTACTGGAACCATTCAAGATCCGTGCCGGGCTTGCAGAAGAATTCCAGCTCCATCTGCTCAAACTCGCGGGTGCGGAAGGTGAAGTTGCCGGGGGTGATCTCATTGCGGAAGCTCTTGCCGATCTGGCAGACGCCGAAGGGAAGCTTGCGGCGGGTGGTGCGCTGGATGTTGTTGAAGTTCACGAAGATGCCCTGGGCGGTCTCGGGGCGAAGGTAGACGGTATTCTTCGCGTCCTCGGTGACGCCCTGGAAGGTCTTGAACATCAGGTTAAACTGGCGGATGCCGGTGAAGTCGTGCTTGCCGCAGGTGGGGCAGGGGATCTGATGCTCCTCGATGAAGGCGGCCATCTCGTCCTGGGAGAAGGCGTCAATGGGCTTGGGGAGGGTGATGCCCTTCTCTTCGCAGTAGTCCTCAATGAGCTTGTCGGCGCGGAAGCGCTCCTTGCAGGCCTTGCAGTCCATCAGCGGATCGGAGAAGCCGCCCAGATGTCCCGAGGCCACCCAGGTCTGGGGATTCATCAAAATGGCGCTGTCCTGTCCCACGTTGTAGGGGTTTTCCTGGACGAATTTCTTCCACCAGGCCTTTTTCACGTTGTTCTTGAGCTCCACGCCCAAAGGGCCATAGTCCCAGGTGTTGGCCAGGCCGCCGTAGATCTCCGAGCCGGAGAACACGAAGCCGCGGCCTTTACACAGGGCGACGATTTTTTCCATGGTTTTTTCGGTATTTTTGAGCATTTCAGTTTCCTCCTGTCCCGCCCCCACCGGCTGTGGGGTGGTATGCGGTCAATTTGATTTTTATTATATCCGCGCGGCGGCAAAAGTCAAGGAAACCACCGCCAAGGGGGCGGATTTCAGCAGTTTGCCCCTGCCGCTTTTGTTTTGGGGGAAATTGTGGTATAATACCACAAATGATAAATCGCAGTGCACCCTGTAGGGCAGCTGCGATTTCCGCAGGCTTCCCCACAACGCACTGCGGCAACACCTCTCAGTCTCGCTTCGCGAGCCAGCTCCCCTCAAGGGGAGCCCTTGGATGTTGCGCCGTCTCAAGCCTCCCCTTGAGGGGAGGTGGCAGGCCGAAGGCCTGACGGAGAGGTGTTAGGGCAGCCGCGATTCCCGCAAGACTTTCTGCCCAACGCAACCCGCCACATCTCCCAAATCCCACCCAAGAAAGGAACCCGCTGATGCGAACCATTGGACGACTGATCCTCACCGCTGTCTTTGTCGTGCTCACCCTGTTTCTGGTGGCCGCGGCGGCCTATGTGCCCGGCTTTTTTGACTTCTATACCGGCCTGTGCCGGAATGTTCTAAGCTTTTTGGGAAGCCTCACCGCGCCCTTCCCCTTCGCGGTGTGGGAAATCCTGCTGGTTCTGATCCTGCTGCTGCTCCTCTATACCCTGGTGCGCACCTTCACCCACAAGCGGGGCTTCCTGTGCTGGCTTTCTGGGGTGGCGCTCTTTCTCAGCGTGATGGTGTTTCTCTTCGTGGGGCTCTGGGGCGTCAACCACTACGCGCCCTCGGTTTCCGAGCACGTGGGACTCACCGT
>DVGD01000220.1 GCA_018712905.1 Candidatus Avoscillospira stercoripullorum
GTTCTGCTGTCCCTACTCCAACGCCTCCTTCCGCGCCAACGCAGAGGAGGCCGGCGGCCGCATCCATACCGCCATGGCCGAGGCCGCCCGGAAAGCAGGGCTTTGGCTGGTGGCAGGCTCCATGCCGGAGCTGGCGGATGGGAAGATTTATAATACATCCTTTGTCTTTGACTCCAGCGGCCATCAGGTGGCCTTTCACCGAAAGGTTCACCTCTTTGATATTGATGTCCAAGGCGGTCAGCGATTCTTTGAATCGGAGACGCTCTCCGCGGGAAACCGCGCCACGGTGTTTGACACGCCTTTCGGACGCCTGGGGCTGTGCATCTGCTTTGACATTCGGTTTCCCGAGCTTGCCCGGGTAATGGCGCTGGCAGGGGCACAGGCCATGATTGTCCCGGCGGCCTTCAATATGACCACAGGGCCTGCCCACTGGGAACTGGCATTCCGCCAGCGGGCGGTGGACAACCAGTTTTTCACCCTGGGCGTGGCGCCTGCGCGGGACGAAGAGGGAACGTATGTCTCCTATGGAAATTCCATTGCCTGTGATCCGTGGGGCACTGTGATTGCCCGGGCGGGCAGCGGGGAAGAGCAGCTTTTGGTGGAGCTGGACTTTTCCCGCAATGAAGCGGTGCGACGGCAGCTCCCGCTGCTCTCCGCGCGCCGCCCGGCGGTCTATCACACGCCGCCCTCCGCGGAAGGCTGAAGGGAAACGGCGCCCGAGAAGCCTGCTTTCCTGGCCAGCTCGGCTTTTTGCATGCTTGTATCCGCTGTGTCGAAAAGCGTCATAAAATAGCTGCCGTCCCTGGAATAGTGGCAGTAGCGGCAGCAGAGCCCCGGATCATAGAAAGAAGGATGCGCCAGAAGCAGCGCTTCCAGCTGCTTTGGTGGGAGCTCCGTGCCGTTGCCGGAAGGGCAGGGAAGCGGGAATTCCATGCAAAGCTGCTCCAGGAGCAGCCAGCACCGCCTGGGATACCGCTCGGCTGCCTCCAGAAGCCGCTGGCCAAACTCTCCGCCGGAAATAGAGGAAGGGATGAGCACGCCGCACTGGGGCAGCGCCTGGGCGAGCTTCTCCGGCACCAGCAGCCTGGGACCCAGGATGGCAGCCAATTGCGTCAGGGGCTCTGTACTGTCCCAGAGGGGTAATACATAGCTGGCCGTTCCGGCGCGCAGGGCGAGGGATTGTACCTCTTCCGGGAAGGGCGAGAGGAGCAGCAGGGGTGATTGGGGCGTGAGCAGAGGAAAGTCTCCGAGGTTGTCGAACACCATTGGACAATGCACCTCCAGTGTGCTATACTATCTTCGAAAGATTTTATGAAGCGGCAGGTTTCCGTATGTCCTTTTCTTTGATTCCCAAGATTCTTGTGCATTCCCTCCCGGATTTGACGCCCCAGCGGCTGCGGGAGGCTGGCATTGACTTTTTGATGCTGGATTTCGATAATACCATTGTGCCCTATACCTCCGATGTGCCCACGCCAGCCATGGAAGCGTGGCTCAAAGAGATGATGTGCTCGGGAATTGGCCTGTGCGTCGTCTCCAACAGCCATAAGGAGCGGGTGAAGGTGTTCTGCAAGGCCTGGGGCATTCCCTGTATCACTTATGCCCGCAAGCCCTTCTCCAAGGGAATCTTGCAGTGTAAAGAACAGTTTCATCTGGATTTTTCCCATACGGCTTTGGCGGGAGATCAGATTTATACGGATGTGCTGGGCGCCAACTGCGCCGGCGCCATTTCCATTCTGGTGCATCCCATTCATTTGCATACGTTCTGGCTTCGCTTGCGCCATGCAGTGGAGCTTCCGTTTATTTTCATTGGAAAAAGGAGAGCAAAATCATGAACAATCTGGAAAAATATCAGTCTCTTCTAAAAGACAGCGCTGTGGATGCGCTGCTGCTCACCAGCCAGGTGAGCCGGATGTACGCCGCGCAGTACGATGTGGCCGAGGGCGTCGCCGTCATTGGCCGCACGGAGAGCTTCTACTTTACCGACAGCCGCTATATTGAAGTGGCGCAGGACAATCTCGGCGCCTTCACCGTGCAGGAAATCGACCGGGAGCACCCCTACTTCCAGCGGATCAACGCGGCGCTGGAGACCCTTGGTGCCAAGACCCTCGGCATTGAAGAGCAGTATCTCACCTATGGAGAATTCCTGACGTATGAGAAAAAGCTCAACGCCAAGCTGGTGCCCAGCCAGCAGGCCATTTCTCAGTTCCGCCATGTCAAGGAGGAGTGGGAGCTGGAGCGGATGCGCAAGGCACAGGCCATCACCGACAAAACCTTTGAGAAGATCTGCGGCATCATCCACGCCGGTATGACGGAAAAAGAGGTGGCTGCGGAGCTCATCTATTCCATGTACAGCCTGGGCGCTGATGGGCTTTCTTTCCAGCCCATTGTGGTCTCCGGACCCAATACCAGCAAGCCCCACGGCGTTCCCGGCGACCGCAAGCTCGCCTACGGTGACTTTGTCACCATGGACTTCGGCTGCATCGTGGACGGCTACTGCTCCGATATGACCAGAACCGTGGCCATTGGATTTGTGTCCGAGGAGATGGCGCGGGTCTATGAGACGGTACTCCGCGCCCAGGAGGCAGGCATTGCCGCCACCCGTGCCGGTGTGAGCGGGCAGGCGGTGGACGGTGCCGCGCGCAAGGTCATTGCCGATGCGGGCTACGGCGCCTACTTTGGTCATAGCTATGGCCACAGCGTAGGCCTTGAAATCCACGAAGCGCCCAACTGCAATCCCTCCAACGATCAGCCGCTGGCTGCCGGTGTGGTTTGCTCTGCCGAGCCTGGTATCTATCTCCCCGGCAAATTCGGCGTGCGCATCGAGGACGTGGTGGTTGTCCGGGAGGACGGCTGCGAGGATCTGACCGCCAGCCCCAAGAATTTGATTGTTCTGTAAAAATTCTCATTTTACCTCTTGCAAATTCGGGAAAGATTTAGTATAATCTCCTTTGTCTTTGAGTGATTGTTTTATATTCTGTCTGCTGGATAGTTTAGGAGGATTTTAGGTTTATGATTTCTGTCAGTGATTTTAGAAATGGCATCACCTTTGAAATGGACGGCAAGGTCATGCAGATCGTGGAGTTCCAGCATGTGAAGCCTGGCAAGGGCGCCGCTTTCGTCCGTGTGAAGATGAAGAATGTCATCACCGGTGCCGTTACAGAAACCACCTTCAACCCCAATGATAAGTATCCCACGGCTTATATCGAAAGAAAGAAAATGGAATATTCCTATGCCGACGGCAATCTCTACTACTTCATGGACATGGAGACCTATGAGATGACGCCCGTGGACAAGGATATCCTCGATAGCTCCTTCCGCTTTGTCAAGGAGAACGACACCTGCACCGTACTGTCCTACAAGGGCAATGTGTTCAGCGTGGAAGCGCCCAACTTTGTGGAGCTCACCGTTACCAAGGCTGATCCCGGCGTGAAGGGCGATACCGCCACCAACGTCACCAAGCCCGCCACCGTGGAGACCGGCGCTGAGATCAAGGTGCCCCTGTTCATCAACGAGGGCGACCGCATCTCCATCGATACCCGCACGGGTGAGTACCTCGGCCGCGCCAAGGGCTAACCCCACACCGCAGCATTGCTGCCTGGGAAAGGAGAACGTATTATGACGCTGTCTGAAAGAACCGCTTATCTCAAGGGTCTGATGGAAGGCATGAAGCTGGACACCGAGACCAATGAAGGAAAGCTCTTTAAGGCCATCATTGAAACCCTGGACGATATCGCGCTCACCGTCACCGATATGGAAGACGTGGTCGATGCCGTCTGCGACGAGCT
>DVGD01000221.1 GCA_018712905.1 Candidatus Avoscillospira stercoripullorum
GCCGGGACTTCTCACGCTGTGCATTGCCCTTCTCGCCCTGGGGACACTCCTGTGCTGGCAGCTCTACGGCCTCACCTGCGCAAGATACCTCTGGGGGAACCGGGGCACGGCAGTCTATCGGGCAGCCTTCGCCGGCGCCGCCCTGCTGGGCGCCGCCATGGATCTCTCCGCCGTTTGGATCATCGCCGACGCCTTAAACGGGTTGATGCTTCTGCCCAACCTGGCAGCCCTGTTCTACCTTTTACCCCAGGTTTCCCCCACAGCCTTGACGGACGTGCCAAAAGCCTCTATACTATAATTTAATCTATTATATCGGCATGATTAGGAGGCTTTTTCGTTGGCGCATCTCAAATCCCCGCAAAAGGATGTCTCGGAGCAGCTGGCCAGCGCTCCGGTGACGCCCCTGCTGCTGCGGCTGGCCATCCCCACCATTCTGGCGCAGCTGGTCAATCTGCTCTACAACATCGTAGACCGCATTTACATCGGCCACATGCCCGTAGTGGGCGACATCGCCCTCACCGGCGTGGGACTCTGCTTCCCGGTGATCTATTTGCTCTCCGCCTTTGCCGCTCTTTTGGGTCAGGGCGGCGCACCCCGCGCCGCCATCGCCATGGGCAGGGGCGACAACGACGAGGCCGAGCGGATCCTCGGTACCTGCTTCACCAGCCTGATTGTCACGGCGCTCCTTCTCACCGCCGCCTTCCAGCTCTGGGGCGAGGAGCTTCTGTGGCTCTTCGGCGCCAGTGAAGACACCATCGGCTATGCCCTGCCCTACATGCGGGTCTACGCCGCCGGTTCCCTGTTCGTCATGCTGGCGCTGGGCATGAACCTCTTCATCACCACCCAGGGCTACACCACCTTCAGCATGATTACCGTGGTCATCGGCGCGGTGCTCAACATTGTCCTCGACCCGGTGTTCATCTACGCCTTCGACATGGGCGTGGCCGGCGCCGCCTGGGCCACCATCCTCTCCCAGGCCGTCTCCGCCGCCTTCGCCGTGGCCTTCTTCTTTGGCAAGCGCACCAAGCTCCGGCTGAAAAAAGCCTACCTGCTGCCCAAGCCCCGGATTCTCGGCCCCGTGCTGGCGCTGGGCTTCGCACCCTTCGTGATGCAGGCCACCGAGGCGCTGGTCAACGTGGCCTTCAACTCCTCCCTCCAATCCTACGGCGGCGACATCCCCGTGGGCTGCATGACCGTCTCCTCCACCATCATGCAGATGTTCTGGCTTCCCAGCCAGGGCATCGGCCAGGGCGCCCAGCCCATCATCAGCTACAACTTCGGCGCGGGCAATATAGAGCGCGTGCGCAAGGCATTTATGACCATGCTGGTGGTGTCCATCATCTTCATCGGCGCCGGCTGGCTGGCCGTGATGCTCTTCCCCGGCTTCTTCATCCGCATCTTCAACGACTCTCCCGCCCTGGTGGAGATGGGCTCGTGGACGCTGCGGGTCTACCTGGCCGCCTTCTTCCTCATGGCGCTGCAGATGTCCATTCAGCAGGTCTTCGTCTCCGTGGGGCGCGCCAAGAGCGCCGTGGTGGTGGCCAGCGTGCGAAAGCTGGTGCTGCTGGTGCCCCTTATCTACATCCTGCCCCACTTCTTTGAGGACAAGGTCTTCGCCGTCTTCCTGGCCGAGCCTGTCTCCGACTTCTTCTCGGTGCTCACCGCCACCATTTTGTTCCTTGCCACCATGCGCGGCATGCTCTGGGGCAAGAAAAAAGAAAGGAGCCAAAAAGCATGAAAACCGCCATCATCACCGGCGCCTCCTCGGGGCTTGGCAAGGAATTTGCCCGGCAGGTGCGGGACGTCTTCCCGGAAATCCAGTGCCTCTGGCTCATCGCCCGGCGGGCTGACCGGCTCCAGGCGCTCTCCGCCGCCCTGCCCGGTGTGGTGGTCAAGCCCATCTCTCTGGATCTCACCGCGGCGGACGCCTGCAACCAGCTCACCGCGCTTCTCGAGGCCGAGCAGCCTGAGGTTTCCCTTCTCATCAACTGCGCCGGCTGCGGCATTTGGGGAAACTTCGACGAGAGCAACCTGGAGGAGCAGCTGCGGATGATCGACCTCAACATCCGCGCCCTCACCGCCGTAACCAGAACGGTGCTTCCCCACATTCCCAGCGGCGGACGGATCATCAACATCTCCTCCATCGCCTCCTTCGTACCCAACGCCCGCATGAGCGTCTACAGCGCGTCCAAGGCCTATGTGAGCTTCTTCTCCCGGGGGCTTTATGAGGAATTAAAGCCCCGAAAGATCGCTGTCACGGCCATCTGCCCCGGCCCCATGGAGACGGAATTCCTCTCGGTGGGCAGGATCACCGGCAACTCCAAGACCTTTGACCGCCTTCCCTACTGTAACCCCAAAAAGGTGGTGCACGGCAGCCTGGTGGCCTCGAAAAAAGGCCAGGCCGTCCACACGCCCAGAGGCTTCTACAAGTTCTATCGCGTGCTCTCCGGCCTGGTGCCCCACGCCATTCTGGTACACGCCGCCAAGACGTAAAATAATGATCCCCCCGCAAAGTGAACCGAACCGTTAAAAACGGACAATAGACAAAAGGCCCCCTCATGTAGGATAATAACTACATGAGGGGGTAGTTGTATATGGCAAGAAGATACCAAAAGACACAGGCGCTGCTGCCACAGATCCAG
>DVGD01000222.1 GCA_018712905.1 Candidatus Avoscillospira stercoripullorum
TTCCGCCTCCAGGGTATCCACCGCCCCTCGAAAGGCGATACGCGGGTGGGTCTTATCCACCAAAACGTCACTTTTGAGGTGGGTCATCTCCTCGGGCTTTTCCTCATAGACCGCCCCGGTGAGGGTGGTATAGCGGTGGACTTGGGCTTCGGCGGCGGGCAGGATTTCCACCCCGTCCCGCCGCAGCCACTCCCTGGCCGCCGGGGTGAGATGATCCCGGGAATCCAGGTAGAAGACCCGCCTGCCGTCCCGCACCCGGACGTTTGCCCGGGCGCTCTCCTCGGTGAATACCGCCAAGGTCAGGCCTCTCCCTGGCCGGGACGTCCCTTGGGCAGGATCACGTCGACTTCGGCGTGGGGACGGGGAATGACATGGACGGAGACGAGCTCTCCCACCTTCTCCGCCGCCGCGGCGCCGGCGTCGGTGGCAGCCTTCACGGCGCCCACGTCGCCCCGCACCATCACGGTGACCAAGCCGCCGCCCACCTGCTCCTTGCCCACGAGATTGACATTGGCGGCCTTGACCATGGCGTCCGCCGCTTCGATGGCGGCCACCAGTCCCCTGGTCTCCACCATTCCCAGTGCATTGGTGTTAATCATGTTACAAAACTCCTTTTCATTGCTCCATCAGCCGCCGCAGCAGCTTTTCGGTCAGGGCGTCGATGAGGGCGCCGTCCACCGTTTCCTCCCTAGTATGCCCCGGTGCGGCCTGCTGATACCCCCAGGCCACCCGGCGGATGTTCAAGAGATCCATGGGGCCAATGTTGTTGCTCGAGGAACTGCCGCCCACGGCGCCGCAGCCCAACGTCATAGCCGGGAACAGGCCGGTGGTCATGCCCACGCCGCCCATGGATGCCGGGGTGTTGACCAAAAAGCGGCTCACCGGCACAGCCCTGGAAAAGCGCTCCACCACAGCCTCGTCCCGGGCATGAAGGGCGAAGGTGTGCCCCTTGCCCTCATGGCGCAGGATGGCACAGGAAAGCTTAAGCGCCTCGTCCTCACTCTCCACCTGGTAGAGCCCCAGCACCGGGCAGAGCTTTTCCATGGAGTAGGGGTGCTTCTCCCCGGCGCCGGTCTCCCGCGCCAAGAGCACCCGGGCGCCTCTTGCCTCCTGCCCCAGGTCTGCCAAGGCCGCGATTTCCCCAGCCGGTTTTCCCACGATCTTGGGGTTCATGGTGCCGTTGGCGCGGAAGAGAACGGAGGCCAGCTTCTTTGCCTCCGCCTCGGAGAGGATGACGCCGCCCTGGTTTTTGAGCTCCGCCTCCACCTGCTGCGCCTGGTCGCGGTGGTAGAGAATGCTCTGCTCCGAGGCACAGATGGTGCCGTTGTCAAAGGTCTTGGAGCGAAACACCGCCGCCACCGCGGCCTTTACATCGCAGCTGGGGTGAAAGTAGGCAGGGCCATTGCCCGCGCCCACACCGATGGCCGGCTTTCCCGAGGAATAGGCCGAACGCACCATGGCAGCGCCGCCGGTGGCCAGAATGAGCCGCACGTGCTCGTGGCGCATGAGCTCCTCCACGGCATCCATGGTGGGCTCGGTGATGCAGCCGATGGCGCCCTTGGGACAGCCCGCGGCCTCCGCCGCCGCGGCCATGCGCCGCGCCGTCTCCAGCGTACAGCGCTTGGCGCCGGGATGGGGCGAAAAGACGATGGTATTGCCCGCCTTCAGCGCGATCATGGCCTTGTAGATCACCGTGGAGGTGGGATTGGTGGAGGGCACGATTCCGGCGATGACGCCCACCGGCACCCCCACGTCCCAGACCTTGCGCGCCTCGTCCTTGCGCAAAATGCCCACGGTCTTCTGATCCCGGATGGCCTCGTAGACCTGCCGGGCGGCGAAGCGGTTCTTCTCGGCCTTGTCCTGCGCATTGCCAAAGCCCGTCTCCTCCCAGGCGAGCTTGCCCAGCTCCGCCGCGTCCCGCTCTCCTGCCTGGGCGATGGCGGCGACGATGCGGTCAATGTCCTCCTGGGTCATCTCCGCCAGACGCGCCTGTGCTTTGTGGGCTTCCTCCACCAGGCTTCGCACCTCCTGGCGGCTCAATAAATCGCGATCGAGTTCCATTTACATGCCTCCCGTTTCTTTTGGGTGCGCCGCCACGGCCAGAACCGCTTCCGCAAAGGCGTCGCAGGCGGCCTGGCAGGCGCTCTGGGTGCCCCGGAGGAGGCCGCCGGAGAAGTTGGTCTCCGTGGGCGGGGCAAAGTACTTGCAAAGCTCCACGTCCGAGGCCTTCATGGCCGCGTCCAGCCCCACCAGCGCCTCCGCCGGCGGGGCGATGAGGTAGGCCAGCGCCTCCCCCACTTCCACCCCGGCCTCTAAGGCCAGGTACGTCCCCGCGCTGCTGACGCAGTGGGCGAGATACACCACGTCGTCCTTCTCCGAGGCCGACACAAAGGCCGCGCCGCCCTCCAAAAATCGCCGCGCCGCAGAAAGGCCGCTGACCACCTCCGCCGGGGTACGCCCTGAGAGGACGCAAATTGCCTCCCCGGCCAGAGCCGTGGTGGCGTTGGCCGCGCCGGCATAGAGGCTCCTGGCATAGGCCACGGCCACGTTGGCCGCCTTGGTGACCTCGTCCACCGCCAGATACAAAAGGTCGTCGCTGTCGCAGGTGAGAATCCCCACGGCGCGGTGCCCCTCGGGCAGCTTCAGCGCCTCGGCCAGGGGCGCGGAGAGGTTGGAGATCAGTTGTTGACATAAGATCGTTCCCGGCAGTCTGTCTCCCACCATAGTCTCACCTCAAATCCACACCGGAGGCCTTTTGCTCCAGCATCCGCGCCATGAGATCTGCGATGTGCGCCCCAGCCTCCAGGGCATTGGTGCCGTGGCGGTGGATGTTGGAGACCACCGTGCGCTTGGATTCCGCGATGCCAGGCCGGGGGCGGTAGGTGATATAGGCCGACATGGATTCGCTGGTGGTGAGGCCGGGGCGCTCCCCCACCAGCATGCAGACGAGCTCCGCGCCGGTGATCTCGCCGATGTGATCCGATGCGCCCACCCGGGCAAACTGGATGAAGAGCGTCTTCCCCAACTCGATTCCATGGGTTTTCAGCCCCTGGCGGATGGCTGCGGCGCAGTCTAAGGCATTGGCGGTGATGGCGTCGGAGGAGAGGCCGTCACCGATGACCAGGAGCGCTTTGGGGTTTTGGCCGCAGACCTTTTTGATGATGACCTGGTTTTTCTCATCGAACCGCCGCCCCAAATCGGGACGGGTGAGGTATTCATCCTTGTCGCGGCACATGGTCTGCACCATGGGAAGGTCGTGGTCGCGGTAAAATGCCTCGGGCACCAGGGAAAAGACGCTGTCCTGGGCGGCGGCGTGGTCGGCGCGGAAGCGAAGGTAGGAAAAGGTTTCATACCGCGAGCCTGCCCGCCCCAGCCCCAGGCGCGCCGAGGTCTTGGCCTTGAGACGGGAAAAGGCCGCGCCATCGGCGGGATTTTTCACAAAATACGCCTTGCGAAGATCCACCGCCGTGATGTCCGGCAGAATCTTCTCCGCATCCTCATGTTCCTGGCGGGGCGCTCCCTCCATCTCCTGGAGAAGCTCCGCCACCAGTGCCTTGAGCCCTTCTCTATCCATGGTGCACCTCCTTCAAAAGTACCGAGCCGTCACCGGCCTTGGCCGTGAGGCGGCCGCGCTCCAAAAAGCCCATGGCATGGAGCCACCGGTCAAATTCTGGAATGGCCGTCTTGCCAAAGAGCTGCCGGAGGGCGGCCGTCTCCCGGAAGCCTGTGGTCTGGTAGTTGAGCATCACATCGTCGCCGTGGGGAATGCCCATGAAATAGGTGCAGCCCGCCGCAGTGAGCAGGGTGGCCAGATTTTCAATGTCGTTCTGGTCGGCCTTCATGTGGTTGGTATAGCAGGCGTCGCAGCCCATGGGAAGCCCCATGAGCTTGCCCATAAAGTGATCCTCCAGTCCCGCCCGGGTCACCTGGCGGGCGTCGTAGAGGTACTCCGGGCCGATGAAGCCCACCACCGTATTCACCAGGAAGGGAGAATAGTGCCGGGCAAAGCCGTAGCACCGCGCCTCCATGGTCACTTGATCGGCGCCGTGGTGGGCTTCGGAGGAGAGCTCCGAGCCCTGGCCTGTCTCAAAATACATCACATTGGGTCCCGTGGCCGTGCCGTCCCGCAAGGCCATCTCCCGCGCCTCTTCCAGAAGGGCGGCGGTGATGCCGAAGGCCTCGTTGGCCTTCTGGCTTCCGGCGATGGACTGGAAGATGAGATCCGCCGGGGCGCCCTGGGAGATGGCCGCCATCTGGGTGGTCACATGCCCCAGAACGCAGGTCTGGGTGGGAATGGAAAAGCGGCGCTTGACCTCGTCAAACCGCCTTAAAATCTCCCCCAGCCGCTCGGTGGAGTCGGTGACCGGGTTGAGCCCCAGCACCGCGTCCCCCGCGCCGAAGCTCAATCCCTCCAAGAGGGAGGCAAGAATACCGTCGGGGTCGTCGGTGGTGTGGTTGGGCTGGAGGCGGCAGCTCAAGGTGCCGGGCAGGCCGATGGTGGTGTTGCAGTGGGCGGTGACCACGATTTTCGACGTCGCCGTGATGAGATCCAAGCTGCCCATGAGCTTGGCCACCGCCGCCGCCATCTCGGCAGTGAGTCCCCGGGAGATACGGCGGATGTCCGAAGAGGTGGTTTCGTCCTTTAAAATCCACTCCCGCAGCTCCGAAACCGTCCAGTTCTGGATCTCCCGGTAGATGGTCTCGTTGAGGTCGTCCTGGATGATCCGGGTGACCTCGTCGTCCTCGTAGGGCACCGCCGGATTCTCCCGCAGGTCGTGGAGGGTGAGATTGGCCAAGACCACCTTGGCCGCCACCCGCTCCCGGGCATCCGCCGCGGCGATTCCCGCCAGGTGGTCGCCGGATTTTTCCTCATTGGCCTTGGCCATGACTTCCTTCACCGAGGCAAAGGCGTAGACCGTGCCAAAGAGCTTGGTTTTTAAAATCAAGAGGGTTCCTCCTTTTGCTCACGAAAATGCCAGGGTCTTGATGACCACCGGAAGGGCAGTGCCGCCGCCCACCGGCGCGGCCACGTCCAAGAAGCTCTCCGGCGGCAGGGAGAGCGAATCCAGGCACAGGATGGGTCGCTCCGGCGGCAGCAGCGTGGCCAGCGCCTGTCCCAGCGCCTTGGCCACGTCCTGCTCCAGCACCACCGCCAGGGGTGCGCCGGGCGGAAGGGTGGATGCCGCCCTGGTCAGCCCCTCGGCCAACCGAATCAGAGAATCATAGCCGGTCACCACCCGGCCGGGCAGCGCCACAGCCGCGGGCTCCCTGAGCGCCTGCTCTGTCCAGGCCGCCACCAGCAAGTCCTGGAGGGGAAAGGCCACGCCGCGGTAGAAAACCGTGCTCCCCGAGAGCTCTGTTGCGTGGCTCCCCGCGCCCACCACCGTGGCGCGAATGGTCTCCCGCCCCAGGATATGCGGCAGCGCCATGAGCTTGGAGGCGCGGATTTTCGCAGCCAGGAGCACGCCCAGGTCGCCGTAGGCAAGCCAAGGCTCCTCCTGTTCCAGCAGTGCCGCCACGCCGCCGGAAAAGGACAAAACCTCCGGCATGGGGTCGGTTTTGACCGTTTTGTCGGTGATCTGCCCGAGAAGCAGCGCCGTGGGCGGCGAGAGCCCCACGGCCTCCTCCAGCACCGCCACCAGCCGATCCAAAAGGGGCGAAAGGGTCTCCGGCGTCGCCCGCTCCCCCACCCTGGGTGCGGGAAAGCCCTTTAGCACCGGCGAGACATAGGTCACCGTACCCTGGGGATCGAGCTTCACCAGCCTGCCGCCCACGTTGAGGCAGCCCGTCTCCACGATCTTACCCCGGGGGTCGATTCGCGCCAGGTTGGTGGTACCGCCGCCGATGTCCAGATGGAGCACCCATTTCCCGTGTTCTCTGGCATAGACGTCCGCCCCGGCGCCCCGGGCGGCCAGAACGCTCTCCAGGGCAGGCCCCGCCGTGGCCACCACGAAGGTACCGGCTAAGTGGGAGATGGCCGCGAGCACCGCCCGGGCGTTTTCCTTCCGCGCCGTCTCCCCGGTGATAATCACCGCGCCGGTCTGAATCTCTTCCGGGCGGATCCCGGCGCGGTCATACTCCCCGGCGATGAGATCCCCGATGGCCGCGGCATCCAGGGTGTCGGCGTTCAAAAGGGGCGTGAAGTGGATGGGGCTTCGGTAGAGAATCTCCCGCTTGGAAATCTCCATGCGGGGCACCGTGAAGGCCGGGGCGGTATTTTCAAGGGTCAGGCGGGAGTGGATGAGCTGGGTGGTGGAAGTGCCCAGGTCGATTCCCACCGACTGGAGCGTCTCGCTCACGGCGCCACCGCCTTCATCACCTGCCGAAGCTCCCGCGCCGTCACCGGCACGGGGTTGGTCTGGCAGCAGGGATCCGCCTGGGCGGCGCGGAGGATGTCTTCCCGCTTTTCCTGGTAGTCTGCCCGGTCAACGCCGGCCTCCCAGAGGGTGCCCGGCAAGTCCAGGGCGCGGCGGAGGCGGACAATGGCACTGCTGAGCCCCCGGAGCGCCAGGTGGTCGCTGGCCGCCGTCACGCCGCAAGCCCTGGCCAGGCGGGCATAGGAAGCCAACGCCCTGGGCGCGTTCACCGGCAGTACCGCCGGCAGGAGCATGGCACAGAGCCTTCCGTGGGGCAGGTGCAGCGCCCCGCCCAGGCTGTGAGCCAGGGCATGGAGGATCCCCAGGCCTGCACTGTCAAAGGCCATGCCGGCCATGGTGGCCGCCTGGTGGAGCGAGAGGCGCACCGAGGCGTCGCCCCGGTAGGAGCGCTCGAGGGATTGGAAGGCCAAGCTGGCCGCGCCGTGAGCCAAGGCATCGGAAAAAGCCGTTGCGCCGGTGGCGGCCACGGCCTCCACGCAGTGCGCCAGAAGATCCATGCCCGTGTCGGCAATGAGCTTTGGCGGCAGCGCCTCCAAAAACATGGGATCGAGAATGGCCACGTCCGGCCGCAGGGCGGGATCTACCAGCGGGTGCTTGACGCCCTGGTGGGTGAGAATGGAGAAGGACGTGACCTCGGCGCCGGAGCCGGAGGTGGTGGGAATGGCCACAAAGGTCATGGGCATCTCCGAGGCCATGCGGATGGCCTTGGCGCAGTCCATGGGGCTTCCGCCGCCCAGGGCGATGAGCAGCTCCGGCTTGAGCCGCCGGCACACCGCCGCACCCCCAGCCGCCAGCGCCGCCGTGGGATCCGGGGTCACGCGGTCAAAGATCTCCACCCGGCACCCGGGAAGCCGGGCAGCCACGGCCTTGGCCATGCCGTTTTCAGAGAAAAACCGGTCGGTCACCAGCAGCGCCGCCTTGGCGGAATACCCTTTGAGCACGTTCAGGGCGTCCAAACCGACGTAAATATGAAGGGGGCAGTAAAATTCACCCATGTCCTCGCCGCCTTTCCAAGCATCTAAACGCTAGTATGGCGCGTATCGCCGGGAATATTTATGGAAAGGCGCTTTCCATGGCGGAAAAAGTGTGCTATGATAAGAACCATCAAACCACAGAGGATGATTGGAACATATGGATCTTTTGAAAGGTACCTGCCCCAAATGCGGTGAAGTGCTGGAAATTCCCGCCCACCTCAAGCAGTTTTCCTGCCTGTACTGCGGCGCTCGCCTCTCCCCGGCGGATCTCAAGCAGGAGATGGCGCCCACGGAGGCCAACGTGGACGGTGCAGCCGCCTATCAATATTATGTAGACCATGTGGTCAATGCCGTCACCGGCCACCGCGGCATCGAGGAAAAGCTCAACAAGTCCGACTTTGACCCCGCCTTCCAGCGCTACAGCGCCATGAATGCCGAGACCTTCCGGCGCTTGGACGAGGCGGTGGCCGCCGGAGCTGCCACCGTGGAGGAGGCTGCCGACTGCTTTCTCGATGGCTTGGAGGAGGCTTGGCGGAGAGAAACTAAGAAAAGCAGCGGAAAATTCGCCGTGGGACAGGTGGATCGGGACAAGTTCATCATCGCCATCTACCTGGTGCCCATGGTGCGGCAGATGGGGCTATCCTCCAGCGAGGACTTCTGCGTGGCCTTGCAGGCGTCGTGGTGCCGCCGCCACCCCAAGAGCCCCTTCCACCTGGGCGACTATGACACCATCATGAACGGCTTCCGCAAAAAATACTTTGGCCTTTGCTTTATCACCACCGCCGTGTGCCGCTACAGCGGCAAGGCCGACGACTGCGCCGAGCTCACCGCCTTCCGCACCTTCCGCGATGGCTACCTCCGCGCCTGCCCCGACGGGGCGGCGCTCATCGACGAATACTACGACCTGGCGCCGGGAATCGTCCTGCGGCTGGACATGGCCGAGGATCGGGATCGCCGGTATGAGATTTTGCGCCAGGATTATCTCCTCCCCTGCTACCAGGACATCCTGGCCGGGCGGCTGGAGCAGTGCAAGGAGCGCTATACCAATATGATGCACGAGCTCAAGGAGGCGTACTTGCAGTAATCGGCCTGGTGCTGGCGGCATGCTGGCATTGCGGGCGGCTGATAGCCGCCCCTGCGGACAACCTTTTTGCATAAAAAAATCCTTCGGCACGAAGCTGAAGGATTTTTTATGCCAAGATATTCATTAAAAACTCGCTCAGGAGCACTGCGCCGCAGCACGAGAGCGCCACCGGGAAAAGTCCCGCGCCAAGCCACGAGAGCACCAAGCCCACCAGCAGCGCCAGAAGGCCGGAGAGCCAGCTGCCTGTGGCCGAGAGGATGGCCGGGAAGGTCATCACCGCCAGGGTCACATAGGGCACATAGTGGAGAAAGGAACGGATCAGGCGGCTTCGGATGGGCTTTCGGATCAGCGTCAGGGGCAGTGCCCGGATGAGGAACGTCACCGCCGCCATGGTGAAGATATAGAGATAGGCATTAGGCAGCATATGCATCCTCCTTCACCGGGAACAAAATTGCCGCGGCCAGGGAGAGGGTCACCGTCAGAAGAATGATCCTGGCGCCCGCCGAGAGGGCGGCAAACAGGGGCAGCGTCTCCACCAGGTAGCTGGCGGCAAAGCTCACCGCCACCAGTCCCAGCACCACCGGATCCTTCCGCGCTGCCGGGACAAACACCGCCATAAACATGCCGTAAAGCCCTACGCCCAAGGCGCTGACCAGCGCGGCGGGCAGGGCGTTTCCCAGCACTACGCCTAAAAATGTCCCCAGCGCCCAGCCGGGGATGGAAGTCGTCATGGCGCCGAAGGTATAATAGGGATCGAGCTTTCCCGGCACGGAGATGGACACGCCGAAGACCTCGTCGGTAATGTCAAATCCCAGCACCAGCCGCTGCCAGAGGGGCGTGTCCGTGGGAAGCTTCTGGCTCAGGGCGCAGGACATCAGAAGATACCGGGCGTTGGACACGGCCTCCATGAGCGCCACCTCCAGAAGCCCCGCCCGGGCGGCCAGGAGGGTGAAGCCCACGTACTGTCCCGCCGAGGCGTTGATGAGAAGGCTCGTCACCGTGGCCTGGATGGCCGTAAGTCCGGCGTTTCGTGCCGCAATGCCCATGGCCAGCGCCACGGCAAAGTACCCCAGGCCGATGGGGATGCCGTCCTTGAGCCCCTTATAGTACCACTGCTTATGTGTGAGCGGCATGCCGCGCCCTCCTTTATTGGCCGATGGGGTTTTCCAGGCGGCCAATGCCTTCAATCTCGCAGGTGACCACGTCCCCAGGCTTTAAAAACTTCGGCGGGTCGAAGCCCATGCCCACCCCCGCCGGGGTGCCTGTGGCCAGAATGGTACCAGCCAGGAGGGTCGTCCCCTGGCTGAAGATGGACAGCGCCTGGTCAATGGATGTGATGAAGTTGGCGGTGTTGCTGCTCTGACGGAGCTCCCCGTTTACATAACTTCGGATCAGCAGGGATACCGGCCAGGGAATGGCGTCGGCAGTGACGATGCACGGCCCCATGGGCGTGAACTTGTCCAGGCTCTTGCCCCGGTACCACTGGGTGTGGCGGGTTTGGAGGTTGCGGGCGCTGACGTCATTGAGGATGGTATAGCCGAAGATGGCATCTTTCACCTGCTCCGCCGGACAGTCCTTGATGGTCTTGCCCAAAATCACCGCCAGCTCCACCTCGTAGTCCAGGCTGTCCACCAGGCCGGGATAGGAGGGAATGGTCTCACCGGGGGCAGCCGCCTCGCTGACCCGCTTGGAAAAGTAGATGGGCGCGGGACGTTCTACGGCGAAGGCGTCGGAGAATTTGGCCGATTCGGCGGCGTGATCCAAATAGTTGATGCCCAGGCACAAAACGTCCTGCTTGGGACGGGGAATGGGCGCCAAAAGCCGGTAGCTGCCAGGCTCGATGGCCGCGTCCTCCCGGGGCGCGAGGGCGCGCAGGTCGGAAAGGGACATGTGGTCAATGAGCTCGTTCATGGTTCCATAGGGGACGCCCAGCGCCTTGAGATCATAGAGCGCGCCGTGGGGCAGAAAGGCCGCCGCGAGCATTTCCGCACCGTCCTTCTCCAGAGTGTAGATGTACATTCGCTCCCCTCCCTCTCAAACTGCCCTTCATTTTATCACATTCCAGCGGTGATGTAAATGTGCAAAAGAGCCGCACCGGCGCTAAAAATCCACCCCCTCCACATTGGTCGCGGTCACACCGATTCGAAGGCCGATCAGTATGCCGTCTGATGCCTCCAGAACCAGCCCCACATTCTCTTGGGTCAAGACAAGGCGCGTATCGTTAGAGCGGCTCTCATCCTCTGTAAAGCCATAAGACTGAAACGCTTCCAGAGCAGTTTGCAGATCATCGTGTAACGTCACGCCATAAATATGGTACTTGGTACTCAGGAGCTGAATTTCAGTCACATGGTATTCATCCAACACATCCGGGTAGCCGGAGAGCGTATAGCAGACATCTTGATTCTCCAGTGTAAAGCAGCCAAAGCCGCCTCCGTAGCAATATTGCTCCGCGTGTTTTTCCGCCTCCTCCGCCGGCATCGCCAAGGAAAAATGGGTGTCCAAATGGCGGTTGGCCTGCTCCAGCGCCGATCCATGGATGCCCGGCGCACCGCAGGCACAGAGCAGCAGAAAAGCCAGGAAAAAAGCTCCAATCTGTTTCATCGTTATGCGCCCCTTTCATTCAGATGATATAAATTAGACGAAAAAAAGCGCAAAAAGTTGCAGCATTTCCCAGATAGTGAAAAAATGGGTACCCGGCGCCATGCACCGCGTACCCACAGTATGAGACAATTATACCCCGGCTATGGTTCCATAGCAGTCCGGGCGGCGATCCCGAAAGAGTCCCCAGCTCAGGCGCTCGGTGAACAGCTCGTCCAGGTCATATTTAGCCGTGAGCACCGCCTCGCCCGTGCGCTCGGCCTGGGCAATTACCGCGCCGGTGGCGTCGGTCAAAAAGCTCGAACCATAGAAGTTCAGGCTGGAGGACTGGTGGCCGTTTTCCGAACAGGGCGTCACGGTCTCCAGGCCGAAGCGGTTGGCCGCGATCACCGGCACGACATTGGCCGCCGCGTGTCCCTGCATGGT
>DVGD01000223.1 GCA_018712905.1 Candidatus Avoscillospira stercoripullorum
ATCGGCGCCGCCTTGGACGACGCCGTGCGCCTGGGCTTTTCCTCGGTGCTTCTCGTGGGACACCTGGGCAAGCTCACCAAGCTGGCCGCCGGGATCACCGACACCCACTCCCGCACCGCCGACGGGCGGCGGGAGGTGTTCGTGACCCACGCGGCGCTCCAGGGCGCGCCGGTGGCGCTTTTACAAAAGCTCTATGAAGCCCCCACCACCGACGCCGCCGTGGCACTCTTACAGGAGGCGGGGATGCTGGAGCCGGTGCTGAGCGCCATTGCCAAGGCCGTGGGGGAGACCCTCGCCCACCGTGCGCCGGACTTGGAGACGGGCGCCATCCTCTTTTCCCAGGCCGCGGGCGTCTCGGTGATGACCGACCACGCCCCCCAATTGCTGGCGCGGCAGACCCGCGGGCGGGGATAAACCCCGCCCCTACGAAAAACCTGGGAGCGTGGCCGTAGGGCGGCATGCCCTCATGCCGCCGCTGATGGCACCACCGATTCTCGGGAGGCTTTCGTCGAACGAAGGTGCCTGCACCGGGCGGATATATAATCCGCCCCTACAGGGTGCAGTGCGATTTTCCAGTGCATTTGTAGGGGCCGATCTCCGATCGACCCGCGGGCGGCACAAAGCCTCCCCTTGGTGCCCAAGGGGAGGTGGCGCGCAGCGCCGGAGGGGATCAGAACTTTCGGTGATCGCCGATTACAACCCCTCAGTCAGGCCTTCGGCCTGCCAGCTCCCCTTCACAGGGGAGCCTTTGGAGCGGATTATACATTTATATGGGAGGACAATTCCATGATTCACTTTGTAGGCGCCGGGTCCGGCGCGGAAGACCTCATCACATTGCGGGGGGCGCGGCTTTTATCCGAGGCCGACGTGGTGATCTACGCCGGTTCCCTGGTAAACCCCGCCCTTTTAAAGCACTGCCGGACGGACTGTGAGATCCACGACTCCGCCTCCATGACCTTGGAGGAGGTGCTGGCGGTGATGGACCAGGCGGAAGAGGCCGGAAAGACCACCGTGCGCCTGCACACCGGCGATCCTTCCATCTACGGCGCCATCCGCGAGCAGATGGACGCCCTGGAGGAAAAGGGCTACGCCTACGACGTGACGCCGGGCGTCTCCTCCTTCTGCGGCGCGGCGGCCGCCCTCAAGGCCGAGTACACCCTCCCCGGCGTGAGCCAGACGGTGATCATCACCCGCGCCGAGGGGAGAACCCCGGTGCCGGAGCGGGAGCAGCTCAAGAGCCTGGCCGCCCACGGCAGCACCATGGTGCTCTTCCTCTCCTCGAGCCTCCTCGAAAAAGCCCAGGCTGACCTGATGGCCGGCGGCTGCGCCCCGGACACCCCGGCGGCCATCGTCTATAAGGCCACGTGGCCGGACGAAAAGGTCTACCGCTGCACTGTGTCTACCCTGGCCGAGACGGCGCGGGCAAACCACGTGACCAAGACGGCGCTCATCACCGTGGGCGGCTTTTTGGGCTCTGCCTATGACCGCTCCCTCCTCTATGACCCGGGCTTCTCCCACGGCTGCCGGGAGGCAAGCAAGTGATTGCCCTCATCGCCTTCACCCGCCGGGGCTGCGCCCTGGGGCGGCGGCTGGCTGAAAAACTTCCCGGCACTCTCTACACCACCGCGCGGCTATCTGAGAAAGAGCGCCTGCCCGCCGCCGACCTGGCCGCGTGGACGGCGGCGCGGTTTTTGGACAGTGAAGCATTGGTGTTCATCTCCGCCGCCGGAATCGCCGTCCGCGCCATCGCGCCCTTCGTGAAGGATAAATTCACCGACCCGGCGGTGGTGTCGGTGGACGAGGCCGGGCGCTTCGCCGTGCCGCTCCTTTCCGGCCACGTGGGCGGCGGCAACGACTTAGCCCGGCGAATCGCCGCCCTCACCGGCGGCCAGGCCGCCATCTCCACGGCCACCGACGTCAACGGCCGCTTCGCCGTGGACGTCTGGGCAAAGGCGCAAAACCTCCACCTGGTGGAGCGGGCGGCGGCCAAGGCCGTGTCGGCGGCGCTCCTGGAGGGGACGCCTGTGGGCTTTTGGAGCCAGTACCCCGTTTTGGGGACGCTCCCCCGGGGGCTGACTACTGAAAAAGCCGAAATCGGCATTGTGGTGGCCGACACGGCCAAGGCGTCTCCCTATGAGACCACCCTCCACCTGGTGCCCAAGGCCGTAACGTTGGGCATCGGCTGCCGCCGGGGAATCGACCCGGCGCCGCGGATTTTGGAGGTGCTGGCCGAGGCTGCCATCCCCTTGGAGGCCGTGAAAGCCCTCGCCTCCATCGACTTAAAGCGCGACGAGCCGGGGCTTTTGGCCTTTGCCCAAGCCCACGGCCTGGAGACCCACTTTTATTCCGCCCAGGAACTGGCACAAGAGCCGGGGGACTTCCCGGCCTCGGCGCTGGTCTCCCAGGTCACCGGCGTGGACAACGTCTGCCAGCGGGCGGCGCTTGGAGCTGTATGTGGCTGTCTTTACCATTTTCATGATGAAATATAACGCCTATCGAAGAAACGCGGAAAAGTAAAAGAAAAGCACGGCCGC
>DVGD01000224.1 GCA_018712905.1 Candidatus Avoscillospira stercoripullorum
AACAACTGCGGGTGCTAAAAACGCTACATGAATCCCAAAAGGCTGCCTCCGGGCAGCCTTTTGAGCAGCGTGTCGAAAAAATATTTTCGCCCCGCTGTGCGGCTTTTGAAACGTTCAAAAACGTTTCAAAATCCTGTTGATTGAACGCGCGGTGGGCTTTTTGCCCCCCGCACACACCCCCCGCTGCTCTGTCTAGGACATCTTCAGCGAGGTTTTTGTCAGTTTTCAGGAAAGTGGCGCAGGTCGGTTAGCTCTCATACACCAGCTGTCCGGCCTTGTAGGTCTTCAGCACCCGGCACTCCCGCAGTGCCAGCGGGGCGGTGGCGAGGGGGTTGCGATCCGCGACCACGAGATCGGCCTCCATGCCCGGGGCAATGGCGCCCTTGCGCCCCTCCTCCCCGTACTGCCACGCCGCGGTGGTAGTCACGGCGGCCAAGGCATCGTGGACGGAAATCCGCTGCTCCGACCCAAGCACCACGCCGTCTCTTGTCACGCGGTTTGCCGCGCACCAGAGTGTTTCAAACATGTCCGGCGGAATCACCGGCGAATCCTGGTGGAAGGTCATGGGCAGCCCCACGCGGAGGGCGTCGGCAGCGGGACTGATGCGGCTGGCACGCGCCATGCCGAGATTTCGGATGTGGGTATCTCCCCAGTGGTAGACATGCGCCACGAAATAGGACACCATGGCGCGAAGCTCCCTGGCCTTTTCCACCTGGTCAGGATCCATGATCTGGCCGTGGATAATCACCGGGCGGAGGCGGCGCAGCACAGGATACTCTGCCTCGGTGCGTTCCAGGCAGCGGAGGAATTGGTCGATGGCCGCGTCGCCGTTGCAGTGCGCCAGCAGCTGCATCCCCTCCCGGGCGGCGCGGACGAAGGCCGCTTCCACCTGGGAATCGGTCATGGTGCCGTAGCCGCAGTCGCCGTCTACATAGTTTTCCCGCAGCCAGGCGGTACGCCCCTGGGGTGAGCCGTCCAGGAAGATCTTCAGGCCGCCCAGCTTGAGATGGCCGCGGTAGCCCGCCAGGTGCTCAGACAGCGCCTTCTTCACCGCGTCCAGGCTGTCCACTCCGGCGTAGGCCACCAGATCCAGCTTGAGCATCTCCCGCCGGAGCAGCAGCTGATAGAGCGGCAGCATCTCCTCCACCAGCATGCCCTCCTGGACAGTGGTGATACCGTGGGAGGCATAGAGCGTTTGCGCCTTTTGGTAAGCCGCCATTAGCTCCGCTTCCCCCGGGGCAGGGAGGCGCTTGAGCAGCTCAAAAAAGGCATTCTCCTCCACGTAGCCCGTGAGGCGGCCATCCGCCACCTCGATGCGCCCGCCGGGCGGCGGCGTGGTCTGAGGTGTGATGCCCAGGGCTTGGAGCCCTGGGGTGTTAAAGAACCCCATGTGGCCGGACTGGTGCTGGATCACCAGGGGATTGTTGGGCGCGGCAGCGTCCAGCACCGCCAGGGCGGGACGCCGGGCGCCGGGCAGGCGGTTGTGGTCAAAATCCCGGGCGATGATCCACTGCCCCGGCCGGGGCGTTTCCTGCTGGATGGCTGCGATCAGCGCTTCCTCCGTGGACACCTCCGCAAGAGACACCTGGAGCAGGGAGTAGGCCACCTGGGTGAAATGGCTGTGGGCGTCGAGAAAGGCCGGCAGCAGCGCCGCGCCGTGGAGGGAAACCGGCTCAGCCTGGGGCGAGAGCGCAGAAAGGGCGGAAAAGTCCCCCAGCGCGGCGATTTTGCCGTTCTCCACCAGCACCGCCCGGGGCTTGGCAGCGGTCATGGTGACAATCTCGCCATCATAAAAGAGCAGGGATTGGTTCATGATATGATCTCCTTTCCAAAGGTAGGGTGTCCTGTTTTCTCCACGCCATGCCGCTTCTCTTGCCAAGGCCGCGGAGAGATGGTATACTGAATCAAAATACGGCAAGCGCCGGAAGGAGCGAATTCCATGGAATACCGAAAATTTGGCGATACCTACGTACTGCGTCTTTCGCCGGACGAAGAAATCTTGGCGTGCCTCACCCGCCTGGCCGAGGAGGAGCACATGGCGCTGGCGGAGGTCAGCGGCATCGGCGCCCTCAAGGAGCTGACGGTCTGTGTCTTCGACACGGTGGAAAAGGTCTATTATAACAATACCTTTACCAAGCCCCTGGAGCTTCTCTCCCTTTCGGGCACTATCACCGAGATGGATGGCAAGCCCTATCTCCACCTCCACGCCACTGCCGGCGACGAAGCGGGCAACGCCCTGGGCGGCCACCTCAAGGCGGCAGTCATCAGCGCCACCGGCGAGATTTTGGTGCGGGTACTGCCCGGCCATGTGGGGCGGCAGTACAGCGAAGCCATCGGCCTGAACTTATTTGCGTTTTAAACCCCGCCGCAACCACTGGTTGCGGAGATTCCAGCCGGAACTGCTTGGATGCAACCGCCCGTTTTGGTATCCTTAAGGCAGAAACACCAAGGAGGCGAATGCAATGACATTGGGTGCAAGACTACAAGAACTGCGGCTTCGCCACGGCATGTCCCAGGATGCCCTGGCGGACAAGCTGGGCGTCAGCCGTCAGGCCGTGAGCAAGTGGGAGCGGGACGAGGCCACCCCGGATCTCGACAAAATCATCAAGCTCTCAGAGCTCTACGGCATTTCCCTGGATGCCCTGCTCAAGGGCGAATCCCAGCCAGCCAAGACCCAGCAGACGCCGACCCACCCGCACAAGGCCGATTGGAACCGCATCCTCACCTGGGGCGGCCTTCTGGGCGGAGGCGCCATGGTGGTCTGGGGGCTGACCAACGCCGTCGGCCTCATGGCCTACGAGCAAATCGCTTCTAATATGCTCTCAGGCGCCGTGAATGTCATGGGCGTCACCATGACGGGAGAGGCGCAGAACATGTTCTCGCAGTTCCTCCCCACATCTCAGATTCTGTGGGTGGCGCCTGTGGCCAAACTGCTCATCGGCGCTGCACTCATCGGCCTGGGTCTCTGGGCGCGGAAGAAAGGAAGGACACAAGCATGAAGCATATCAAACCAGGCCGGGGACCCTCGACCATGGGTGTCATTGGCGCCGTGGCAGCGGCGGTGTTCGGCATTTTCTGGACGGCCATCGCCCCGGGGTTTATGAAGGCCTTCGGCGTGATATTCATCGTCATCGCCATTGCCCAGGCGGTCTACCATTTTAAAAACGCCGCCAGCAAAAACCGCTTTTCCGCCTTTGACATCACCGACAGCGACGAAGAGCCCGATCCCCTCAACCAGCGCTTCCATGCTTCGGACACACCACACCCGAACCAAAGTGCCGGAGCTCGGTTTTGCCCCTACTGCGGCGCGGCGGTGGAGGCAGACCACCTTTTCTGCCGCAGCTGCGGCAAACGCATGGACTGAAAGGAAGGACAACGATTATGGGAAGATGCGTCATTGTGGGCGGCGCGGACATCGAGGACTATGACCGCCTGCGCACGGCGCTCCACGATACGGACTACTATATCTTTTGCGACAGTGGATTGAAGCATTTAGAGCCCTTGGGGGTGCTGCCGGATCTCATCGTGGGGGACTTTGACTCCCATCCCGTGCCGCACCTCCCGGTGGAGACCATTCGCCTCCCCCGGGAGAAGGACGATACCGACACCATGTTTGCCGCCCGGGAGGCGCAGCGCCGGGGCTTTTCCGAGGTGCTGCTTTTGGGCGCCATCGGGCGGCGGCTGGATCACTCCCTGGGCAATGTGGCCATTCTCTGCTGGCTTGCCGCCCAGGGCATGGTGGGTACAATCTGGGACGACTATTCCGAGCTGGAGCTGGTGGGGCAGACGGGAGCTTCCGTCTCGGACGGCTACCCCTATTTCTCCCTGCTCAATCTTGGCGGCACGGCCAAGGGCGTCACCATCCGCCATGCCAAGTATCCCCTGGAGGACGCGGAAATCCCCTGGGATTACCCGTACGGCGTGAGCAACGAGCCCCTGCCGGGCGAGACCGCGGAGATCACTGTCCGGGAAGGGAAGCTCCTGCTGGTGAAGGTCATCCGACCGTAGGAATTGGCTGCCAGCCCGCAAGAATGCCATAAGGGCGCATTGCTGCTGCAATGCGCCCTTTCAGACTGTCAAAAAACCTCGTTGAAAACTTGTGCGACAGAGCAGCGGGGGGTGTGTGCGGGGGGCAAAAAGCCCACCGCGCGTTCAATCAAACAGGATTTTGAAACTTTTTTGAAAGTTTCAAAATCC
>DVGD01000034.1 GCA_018712905.1 Candidatus Avoscillospira stercoripullorum
AGACAGAGCAGCGGGGGGTGTGTGCGGGGGGCAAAAAGCCCACCGCGCGTTCAATCAAACAGGATTTTGAAACTTTTTTGAAAGTTTCAAAATCCGCACAGCGTGGCGAAAAGACTTTTTCGACACGCTGAGCCATATCATAACTGATGTGGCGGATATTGGAAAAAACATTTCTGTTTTTTCAGAAACGTTGCTATATTATTCAAGAACATGCAGGAGGAAAACAATTATGAGCAAAATTACCGTGATTGGCGCCGGCAGCGTGGGCGCCGCCATTGCCAATGATCTCACAATTCAGGGCATTGCCTCTGAGATTGTACTCATCGACATCAACACCCAGAAGGCGCGGGGCGAAGCGCTGGACATCTACCAGGGCGCCCATTTCGGCACGCCCACCATTGTTCGCGCCGGCGACTATGAGGATGCCGCTGATTCCGATGTGGTCATCATCACTTCCGGCCTGCCGAGAAAGCCCGGCCAGACCCGGCTGGAGCTGGCGCAGTCCAACGTGAACATCATCAAGCAGATTGCTCCCCAGGTTGTGCCCCACGCGCCCAAGGCACTCTATATCATCGTCTCTAACCCGGTGGACGTGCTCACCTATGTGTTCCACAAGATTTCCGGCCTGCCGGAGAATCAGATCATCGGCTCTGGCACCATTCTTGACACCAGCCGCCTCCAGGCGCAGCTGGCCAAGCAGTTCCGTGTGAGCCCCAAGAACGTCCACGCCCATGTCTTTGGCGAGCATGGCGATTCCTCCTTCGTACCGTGGTCTCTCGCCAACATCTCCAACAACCATGTGGACTACTACGCCACCCATTCTCCCGATATGGATTGCATTGACTGGACCTGCGATCAGGCAGCGCGGGACAAGGCGGAGGAGTATGTGCGCACCTCCGGCGCCCAGGTCATCAAGGACAAGGGTGCGACGTTCTTTGCCGTGGCCATGTCGGTGTGCCACATCTGCAAGTGCATCTTCTCCGGCGCCGGCACCGCCCTCACGGTGTCCACCATGATGCACGGCGAGTACGGCATTGACGATGTGTGCCTGAGCGTGCTCACCATTGTGGATCGCAACGGCGTCCGCGGCAAGATCCTCAGTAAGCTCACCGAGGAAGAGGAAGCCAAGCTTCGCAACAGCGCCGACAAGCTCAAGTCTGTTCTCCAGCAGATTACTTTAGACTAATTGTTCCAAATTGAAATTGGGAGGGGTAGCAATGGACTACCGCATCGAACACGATTCCATGGGCGAAATCCGGGTTCCTGCCGATAAGTACTGGGGTGCGCAGACAGAGCGCTCCCACGAGAATTTTCCCATCGGCGTGGGGCTCGAAACCATGCCAAAGGAAATCATCCGTGCCTTCGGCGTGCTCAAGAAGGCCGCGGCTCTGGCCAACCACGACTTAAAGCCAGAGAAGATGACTGAGGAAAAGCGCGCCGCCATCACCAGTGCCTGCGATGAGGTAATCGCCGGCACACTGGATGCCCATTTTCCCCTGGTGGTCTGGCAGACTGGCTCCGGTACCCAGTCCAATATGAATGCCAACGAAGTCATTGCCAACCGTGGGAATGAACGATCGGGCAAGAAGCTGCTCCATCCCAACGATGATATCAACATGTCCCAGTCCTCCAACGACACCTTCCCCACGGCCATGCACATCGCCGCGGTGACGGCGCTGGAGGATCGGGTGATCCCGGCCATCGATACGCTGGTGGCCACCTTCCGCCGCCTGGAGGAGGAGAACGTGGGTGTGGTCAAGTCCGGCCGCACCCACCTCCAGGACGCGGTGCCCATCGCCTTTTCCCAGGAAATATCCGGCTGGCGGACGAGCCTGGAGCGGGATCGGGAGCTCATTCTTCTGAGCCTGCCGCCCCTCAAAGAGCTGGCGCTGGGCGGCACCGCCGTGGGCACCGGCCTCAACGCTCCCAAGGGCTTTGACAAGAAGGTGGCGGCGTACGTCTCCGAGCTCACCGGGAAGCGCTTTGTCACGGCAGAGAACAAGTTCCACGCCCTCACCAGCAAGGACGAGATCGTCTTTGCCCACGGCGCCCTCAAGGCCTTGGCGGCGGACTTGATGAAGATTGCCAACGACGTCCGCTGGCTTGCCTCGGGACCCCGGGACGGCCTGGGGGAGATCTTCATTCCCGAAAACGAACCCGGCTCGTCCATCATGCCCGGCAAGGTCAACCCCACCCAGTGTGAGGCAGTGACCATGGTGGCTGTGCAGGTCATGGGCAACGACGTGGCCGTGGGCATGGCGGCCAGCCAGGGCAACTTCGAGCTCAACGTCTTTATGCCCGTGTGCGCCTATAACTTCCTCCAGTCTGCGCGGCTTCTTTCTGAGGCCATGGTGTCCTTCAACGACCGCTGCGCCGCTGGCATTCGCGCCAACCGGGAGAAGATGCGCCACAATCTCCACAACTCCCTCATGCTGGTGACGGCGCTCAACCCCTATATCGGCTATGAAAACGCAGCAAAGACCGCAAAGAAGGCATATAAAGAGAACATTTCCCTCAAAGAGGCCTGTGTGGCGCTGGGCTTCCTCACCGAAGCGCAGTTTGACGAAGTGTTCCACCCGGAACAGATGATCTGAGGAGGCAGGTTATGACATATTCCTATTTCCCTGGCTGTACGCTCAAGACCCGCGCCAAGGACTTGGATCACTGGGGCAGAGAATCCATGAAGGCTTTGGGGATTGAGCTTGCGGAACTGCCCGAGTGGCAGTGCTGCGGCGCAGTCTACCCCATCGCCCGGGATGAGATTGCCCTGCGGCTCTCCTCCGTGCGGGCGCTGGCTGCGGCCAGAGATCTCAACCAACCCCTGGTGACGCTGTGCTCCGCCTGTCACCATGTCATCAAGCGCGTCAAAAGCTGCGGCATCGATGCCGCAGCTTTTTTGTGCCCTCAGGTGGGGGAGAGCTGTTTTTCCAGGTTTGTGGTTTTGTAGAACACCAGGGAGAGCACGGTGGCCACAGTCCAGCCGATGGGCCAGGCACACCAGATCCCCGTGGCGCCCAGCACCGTGAGGGAGAGCACCGAGGCCAGCACCACCCGCAAAAGGAGGTCGGTGAAGGTGGCGATCATGAAGCGCAGCATGGAGCCGATGCCTCTAAGGATGCCGTCGGCCACCAGCTTGGCAGAGACGACGAAGTAGAAGGGCGCGAGGATACGCAGGAAGGTTAATCCTGTATCCATGGCGGTCTGGGAGGGGTTCTCCAGGAAGAGGAGGAGCATCCACTTGCCCGCGAAGAAGTAAAGCCCCACCAGCGGAATGCACAGGAGCCACACCATCTTGAGTCCTGCCCGGAAGCCGGCATGAATGCGCTCGAGCTTCCAAGCGCCCAGGTTCTGGGCGGCAAAGTTGCTCACGCCGTTGGCCAGGGTGGTAAAGGAGGTGATGACCAGGTTGTTGAGCTTTACAGCGGCGGAGTAGCCGGCGATGACGCCGGGGCCAAAGCCGTTGATGACGCTCTGGATGATGATATTGCCCACGGACACGAAGCTCTGCTGCAGGATACTGGGCACGGCAATGCGGGCAATGCGGCAGAGCATGGGGAAGGAGAAGGCCGCCACGTGGCCGGTAGTCTCAATGCGGCGCATCCGAAGAAGCCCGACGACCACAGCCAGTACACAGCTGATGCCCTGGCAGAGGAAGGTGGCCCAGGCAACGCCGGCCACGCCCATCTGGAAGGCCGTGACGAAGAGAATGTCCACGGCGATGTTGGCGGTGGAGGAGGCGGCCAGGAAGTAGAAAGGCGTCTTGGAATCGCCCAGGGCGGAGAAGACGCCGGTGGCCAGGTTGTAGAAGAAGAGGAAGGGGAGGCCGTAGAGATAGATGTTCAGATAGATGAGGCTGTCGGCCATGAGCTCCTCGGGGGTCTGGATGAGCTCCAGGAGCTGCCGCCCCAGCAAAAGTCCCAGCGCCATGAGTACAAGGCAGACGACGCCGCTGCCGATGGCGGCGGTGGAGACGGCAGTTTTCATCTCCCGATATTCCTTGGCGCCAAAGAGCTGCGAGACGATGACTGAGCAGCCGATGTTGCAGCCGAAGGCGAAGGCCAGGAAAATGAGCGTAATTTCATAGCTGTTGCCCACGCTGGCCAAGGCGTTTTCGCCCACGAAGCGTCCTGCCACCAGGCTGTCGGCGATGTTATAAAGCTGCTGGAAGACGATGCTGCCAAACAGCGGAAGGCAGAAGCGCCAGAGCACCCTGCTTGGCGTTCCTACGGTGAGATCTTGATTCATACCCTATCAACTCCTGCATATTACACACTTGAATCATTCAAACAGAGGTATTATACTAAGGAACACAGAATATTTGAAATGTATATTTGTGGGTATCACCATATCAAATTCACATGGCAGGAGGAAACTGTATGGCCATATCCTATGACCTCTACCGGGTTTTTTACGCCGTGGCGCAGTCCGGCAGCTTCACCCACGGCGCCCAGGCGCTGCACAGCAACCAGCCCAACGTGACCCGTGCCATCCAGAGCCTGGAGCAGGAGCTGGGCTGCCAGCTCTTTCGCCGCTCCAATCGGGGCGTCCATTTGACGCCGGAGGGGGAGCGCCTCTTTCACCATGTCCAGGCTGCCCAGGCGCACCTGGAGGCAGGGGAACGGGAGCTTCTCAGCGGGCGCATGCTCCAGCACGGCATGATTACCCTGGGCACCACCGAGACGGCGCTGCACACCTTTCTCCTGCCGGTGCTCCGCCGGTTTCACCAGGCCTACCCCGGCGTGCGCCTGCGCATCACCAACCACCCCACGCCAAAGGCGTTGGAGGCGCTGCGAGAGGGCGCGGTGGAGCTGGCGGTGGTGAGCTCGCCGGAGCATTTGGGCATGCTCCACGCCCAGACGCTGGTCTCTTTTTCGGATATGGTGCTGGCCGGGCAGAGCTTTGCGGCGCTCTCCCGCAGACCCCTGACCCTGGCCGAGCTGGTGCAGCAGCCGCTGGTATGCCTGGGGCAGGGCACCCAGGCCTATGACCTTTACCAGTCCTTTTTTGCAGCCCGCGGCCTTCTCTATGCCCCGGATATCCAGGTGGCCACCACCGGCCAGATCCTGCCCCTGGTGCAAAATGGCCTGGGGCTGGGCTTTGTGCCCGAGCGGTTGGGACGGCAGGCATTGGAGGGCAGCGATCTCGTGGCCATCCGGCTCACCGAGCCCCTGCCGCAGCGAACGGCCAGCCTGGTGACCGATCCTGCTGTCCCCCTGGGACACGCGGCCAAAATGCTCTATGACATGCTGTTGGCGGCAGCACAGGGAGGGAAACAGCCATGAATCAGGATCTCACGCAGGGGAGAATCACCAGCTCCCTTTTGCGCTTTGCCTGGCCGTTTATGGTGGGCAACCTGCTCCAGCAGCTCTATAACGTGGTGGATACGCTCATCGTGGGGCGGTATTTGGGCAGCAA
>DVGD01000225.1 GCA_018712905.1 Candidatus Avoscillospira stercoripullorum
CCAATGACGCGCATATCCTCCTCCTTCATGCCGCGGGTGGTGGCGGCAGGAGTACCGATGCGCACGCCGCTGGTGACATTGGGGCGCTGGGGGTCGTTGGGGATGGCGTTCTTGTTGACGGTGATATGCACCTCATCCAGGCGGTTCTGGAGATCCTTGCCGGTGACGCCCAGGCTGCGCAGGTCTGCCAGCATCAGGTGGTTATCGGTGCCGCCGGTGACCAGATCCATCCCCTGCTCCATCAGGCTCTCGGCCAATGCCTTGGCATTGAGAACGATCTGGTGGGCATAGGCCTTGAATTCCGGCGTGGACGCCTCCTTGAGGCAGATGGCCTTGGAGGCGATGATATGCATGAGGGGACCGCCCTGGGTACCGGGGAAGACGGCGGAGTTGATCTTCTTGGCAAACTCCTCCCGCCCCATGATGAGGCCGCCGCGGGGTCCGCGGAGGGTCTTGTGGGTGGTGGTGGTGACGATATCGGCATAGGGCACGGGGCTCATGTGCTCGCCGCCGGCCACGAGGCCTGCGATGTGCGCCATGTCCACCATGAAAAGGGCTCCATTGCTGTGGGCGATCTCGCCCAGGGTCTTGAAGTCGATGGCGCGGGGATAGGCCGAAGCGCCGGCCACCAGAAGCTTGGGCTTGTTCTGGCGTACCATGTCCTCCAGGTGGTTATAGTCAATGCGGCCGGTCTCGGGGTTGACGCCGTAGCCGATGGAGTTATAGATCTTACCGGAGAGGTTCACCGGCGCGCCGTGGGTGAGGTGGCCGCCGCAGGCCAGGTTCATGCCCATGAGGGTATCGCCGGGCTGCAAAAGCGCCGCGTAGACGGCCAGGTTGGCCTGGGCGCCGGAGTGGGGCTGGACATTGGCAAACTCGGCGCCGAAGAGATCCATCGTTCTCCGAATGGTCACGCGCTCAATTTCGTCCACGTATTCGCAGCCGCCGTAGTAGCGCTTACCCGGCAGGCCTTCGGCGTACTTATTGGTGAGGATGGTGCCCATGGCGGCAATGACCGCAGGAGAGGCGATGTTTTCCGAGGCGATGAGCTCAATATTCCGGCGCTGGCGATAGAGCTCCTGGAACATGAGGTCGGCAACCTCGGGGTCATAGTCCTTGACAAAACAGATGGTATGGGCATTTTCCTTGTACATGTGTGTGCTCCTTCTTTCCATGGAATTAAAAAAGAGCCCGGCAGACTCTGCCAGACCCATTCCACAGCGAAAACTTCCCCTCACGGGGACGCTTTCCTCTGTCCTTTTGCCTGAGAGATTCGGCTGACGCCTTGCACCTTCGGCACTCAAAATGAGATTCTCCAGAGTTTCCTCGTTCCGGCAGTCCTCGTTAAGACACCTGAGAGTGTTACTCCTTCGGTAAGCGGACGCTTTTTCCTGCCGGACGTTATCGGCTCATATTCACTTGCTGTCTATTATATCCGTTTTTCTCTCATTGTCAACTGTCCGCAGGAGAAAAACCGAAAATTTTGAAAAAATTTTGTAGTCCTCGATAGTTAAACACTTTAGCCGGATCTTTTTCAAACAATTGGGCGGGAAGCCCTCGGCTTCCCGCCCCAGAAATTACGGCTGTCCGATGCTGCGGAAGCGCTGATAGCGCGCCTCCAGAAGCTGCTCCACGGTGAGTCCCTCCAGGGATCCCAGCGCCTGGCGGAGCTTGAAGGCCAGGTCGTCATAGAAGCCCGGTGTGCCCAGCTGATCCTCGGGAATCACTTCCTCGGTGATGCCCATGGCCAGGGCGTCGTGCGCCGTGAGCTTGAGGCAGGAAGCTGCCTCCTCCGCCCGCGCCGCGTCCTTCCAGAGAATGCTGGCGCAGCCCTCGGGAGAAATCACCGAATAGACGGCATTCTCCAGCATAAAGACCCGGTCGGCCACAGCCAATGCCAATGCGCCGCCGGAGCCGCCCTCGCCGATGAGGACGGAGAGAATGGGCGTCTTCAGGCCGCTCATAGCCACCAGGTTCTCGGCAATGGCCTGTCCCTGTCCCCGCTCCTCGGCGCCGATGCCGCAGTATGCCCCCGCCGTATCCACAAAGCAGATGACGGGGCGGTGGAACTTCTCGGCCTGCCGCATGAGGCGCAGCGCCTTGCGATAGCCCTCGGGATGGGGCATGCCGAAGTTGCGCGCCATGCGATCCTTGGTATTGTGCCCCTTCTCAATGGCGATGACCGTGACGGGTCGGTCGCCCAGGCGGGCGATTCCGCCCACGACGGCGGCGTCGTCGGCAAAGCGGCGATCGCCGTGGAGCTCCACAAAGTCGGAGAAGATATAGTTTACATAATCCAATCCCGTGGGGCGGTCGGCGCTGCGGGCAGCCTTGACCCGCTCATAGCCCGTTTTGGCAGCCATCAGCGATCACCTCCTCGGTGGAGATTGAGCAGCAGGGAGATGGTCTCACGCTGCTCCTTCCGGGGCACCACGGCGTCCACGAAGCCGTGCTCCAGCAAAAATTCGGCCTTCTGGAAGCCCTGGGGCAGCTTTTTCCGCACGGTCTGCTCGATGACCCGGGCGCCGGCAAAGCCGATGGTGGCGCCGGGCTCGGCGAGAATCACGTCGCCGTCCATGGCGAAAGACGCCATGACGCCGCCGGTGGTGGGGTCGGTGAGCAAAACCAGGTAGAAAAGCCCCGCTTCGGAGTGGCGGCGCAATGCAGCACTGGTCTTGGCCATCTGCATCAGCGACACCAAGCCCTCCTGCATCCGCGCGCCGCCGGAGACGGTGCAGCCCACCACGCTCATATGGTGCTCTGTAGCATACTCAAAGAGGCGGGTGATCTTCTCACCCACTGCCCAGCCCATGGAGCCCATCATGAAATAGGGATCCATGACAAAGAGGCAGCAGTCCTCTCCCCCGATCTTGGCCGTGCCGCAGAGCACCGCCTCCACCTCGCCGGTGGCTGAGCGGGTAGTCTCCAGCTTGGCGGGATAGCCGGGAAATTCCAGCACATCCCGCCCCACCAGGTCGTGATCCATCTCCTGGAAAGTTCCCTCGTCGGTCAGAAAGTTCACCCGCTGCCGGGCGTTCATGCGGAAGTGGTAGCCGCAGGCGCAGGTGTTGTGCTGGCTCCACAGAAGGCTCAGCGGCACCTGGCGGCGGCAATTGGGGCACTGCTTGGTCATCTCGTTCTCGTCTCGATGGACGGGAACCGACTGGCGGCCGCCGGCCTCCAACTCATTTTTCGGTTTTAAAAACTGCGGCAGCTGCAACCGGGCTCACCTCACTTTACAAAATCAAGATCGTACGTCCCCGCCACAAATTCCTTGCGGGTGATGAGATCGATCTGCTCTTCAATGTTGTTGTCCACGTCCTGGATGACCAGTTCGCACAGCGCCGCCTGCATTTTCCGCAGCGCTTCCTCCCGGGTGGAGGCAGATACGATAAGCTTGCCGATCATGGAGTCATAATAGGGCGAAATCTGGCAGCCGGTGACCATGAACGTGTCAAAGCGCACGTTGGGGCCGCCGGGGACGTGGAGAAAGGACACCCGTCCGGGGCGCAAAGCGTTGATCCGGCACTCCATGGCAGCGCCGGTGAAGCGCACGTCGTCCTGGGTGAAGCCCAGGGGCACGCCCGCGGCCACACGGATCTGCCACTTCACCAAATCGATGCCGGTGAGCATCTCAGTGACCGGGTGCTCCACCTGGAGCCGGACATTCATCTCCATAAAGTAGGCGTTGCCCGTGTGCTGGTCGAGCAAAAACTCCAGCGTGCCAATGCCGCAGTAACCCACGGTTTCAATGGCGCGGGTCACCTGCTCCATGAGCTTTTTGCGCATGGCAGGGGTGACCACCGGGGAGGGCGACTCCTCGATGAGCTTTTGATGTTTGCGCTGCACGGAGCAATCCCGCTCCCCCAGGCAGACCACATGCCCCTGCTCGTCGGCGATGATCTGCATTTCAATATGCTTGGCCGGGTGGACATACTTTTCGAGATACACCGCGCCGTCACCAAAGGCGGCGCGTCCCTCCGCCACGGCGGAGGTATAGTTCTGCTCCATCTCGGCTTCACAGGTGACCAGGCGGATTCCCCGCCCGCCGCCGCCGGAGCGCGCCTTGAGCATCACCGGATAGCCGATCTCCGCTGCGGCCTTCTTGGCCTCCCGGACGCTTGCGAGCACCTCAGTGCCGGGAATCACGGGAAGTCCCGCGTCGGCCATGAGGGTTTTGATCCGATCCTTGTCGCTGAGGCGGTGCATGGTGGCCACGTCGGGGCCGATGAAGGCGATGCCGTTCTGGAGGCACCGGGCGGCAAACTCGGCGTTTTCCGAGAGAAAGCCGTAGCCCGGGTGGATGGCCTGGGCGCCGGAAACCAGGGCGGCGCTCAAAATCCGATCCTGGTTGAGGTAGCTGTCGGCGGCGTCGGCCTTGCCGATGCAAAAGCTCTGGTCGGCCAGCGCCACGTGGAGGGCGTCGGCGTCGGCCTCGGAATAGACCGCCACCGTGGAAATGCCCATCTCCTTGCAGCTGCGGATGATGCGCACCGCCACTTCGCCCCGGTTGGCAATGAGAATTTTAGAAAACACGGCTTACACCCCTGTAATGGCAAAGGAGAACTCCGCCTTGACGCAGAGCTTCCCGTTGACGTAGCCCTCGCCCTCGGCAAAGTAGAAGGGCTTCTTCTGGCGGGTCAGGCGGACCCGGGTCTCCAGCGTGTCGCCGGGATAGACCGGGTGCTTGAAGCGCACCTTGTCCAGGCTGGTAAAAAGCGTAAGCTGGCCAGGCTTCAAATCCTCGTGAATGAGGACGCAGGAGGTCTGCGCCAGCATCTCGCAGAGGATGACGCCGGGCACCACGGGGTTGCCGGGAAAATGCCCCTGGAGAAACCACTGCTCAGGACGGATGTGGCACTTGCCGTGGGCTTCGCCGTCCACCAGCTCGCACTCGTCGATGAGAAGCATATTGTCCCGATGGGGCAGAATTTTCTTGAGTTCTTCCTGGTTCATGCCTGCTCCTTTCTCATGCGAAACAGCACATGGCCATAGTCCACCACCTGGTTGTTGCCAGCACCGATCTCCACGATGGTGCCGTCGCACTCGGCGGTGATCTCGTTCATGAGCTTCATGGCCTCGATGATGCACAGCACGTCGCCCTTCTTTACATGGCTTCCCGTGGTAACGAAGGGCTCGGCATTCTCGGCAGGAGAGCTATAAAACACGCCCACCATGGGAGAGGTGATCTCCACCAGGTCACCGGCGGCCTCGCTCTTGCCGGACTGCGCCGGGGCAGCCGCCGCGGGCTGCGCCACCGCCACCGGCGCCACAGGCGCGCCCTGGCGCTCCAGGCGGAAGCGGACGCCCTCGGCCTCCACCTCCAGGCCGGTGAGCTGGAGCTCCTCCATCAGGCCGGCATAGGATCTGATTTCTTCTTCATACATAGGCATACCTCACAGCTTGCGGAAGGTCAGGCAGGCGTTGTGGCCGCCGAAGCCCAGGGAATTGGACAGCGCCAGGGTCACAGGCGCAGTGCGCGCCGTGCCGGGGACGTAATCGAGGTCACAGGCGGGATCCGCCTCGCGCAGATTGATGGTGGGCGGCACGACGCCGTCCTCCAGCGCCTTGAGGCTCACGATGGCCTCCACCGCGCCGGCAGCGCCCAGCATATGGCCGGTCATGGACTTGGTGGAGCTGATAAGAAGCTTTCTCGCCAGCTCTTCGCCGAAGGCTTTCTTCAAGGCCATGGTCTCGATGGCGTCGTTGAGATGGGTGCCGGTGCCATGAGCGTTGACGTAGACCAGCTCGTCGCCGGTGTAGCCGGCTTCGCGCAGGGCGTCGGCCATGGCTTTGGCGCCGCCCACGCCATCAGGATGGGGGGCGGTGATATGGTAGGCGTCGTTGGTGGAGCCGTAGCCGCAGATTTCGCCGTAGATCTTGGCGCCGCGGGCTTTGGCATGCTCGTACTCCTCGAGAATCAGCACGCCGGAGCCCTCGCCCATGACGAAGCCGCCGCGGCGGGCATCAAAGGGCAGCGAGGCCGCGTCGGGATCCTCAGAGGTGGAAAGCGCCTGCATATTGCAGAAGCCGGCTGCCGCCAGTGGCGTCACCGTGGCCTCGGCGCCGCCGCAGATCATGGCGTCGGCATAGCCGTGGCGCACCACCCGCAGTGCTTCACCGATGGCGTTGGAGCCGGAGGCGCAGGCCGTCACCGCAGGCATGGCAGGCCCCATGCAGCCATAGCGAATGGCAATCATGCTCGAGGCGATGTTGGCAATCATCATGGGGATGAAATAGGCGCTGACCCGGCGAGGACCTTTGTTGAGGAGCTTAGAGTGCTCCGCCTCAAAGGTCTGAATGCCGCCGATACCGGTGCCGATGTAAACGCCCATGCGCTCGCCGGGCACGGTGCCGGCGATGCCGCTGTCCTCCATGGCCTGTACCGCAGCGGCCATGGCCAGCTGGGCATAGAGATCCGAGTGAAGGATCTGGGGCTTCTCCATATAGAGCTTGGGATCAAAGTCCCGCACTTCTGCGGCCAGCTTGGCCTTGAAGTCGGTGGTATCAAACTTGGTGATGGGGCCGATGCCGTTCTTGCCGTCGACCAGATTGCGCCAGGTCGTGGGAAGATCGTTGCCCAGCGGCGTCACGCAGCCCATGCCGGTGACAACCACTCTACGCTCGGTCATATTGTTCCTCCTTACATCGCCATGCCGCCGTCCACCCGCAGCACCTCGCCGGTGATGTAGGTCGAGTCGGGACTCACCAGGAAGGACACGGCCTTGGCCACGTCCTCCGGCGCGCCCACCCGTCCCAGGGGGATGGAGGCAGTGATGGCGTCGCTGTTTTGTTCCACCAGCGCCTTGGTCATGTCGGTGGCAATGAAGCCCGGCGCCACGGCGTTGCAGGTGACGTTCCGCGCGGCCAGCTCCCGGGCAGTGGCCTTGGTGAGGCCAATGACGCCGGCCTTGGAGGCGGAGTAATTGGCCTGGCCGGCGTTGCCCATGATTCCAGAGACGGAGCTGATGTTCACGATGCGGCCATAGCGGGCGCGCATCATGATGGGCGTCACGTGGCGGATAAAGTGGAAGGCGCCTTTGAGGTTGGTGTCGATGACCAGGTCAAAGTCGGCCTTCTTCATGGCGGCCAGCAGGCCGTCCCGGGTGACGCCGGCATTGTTGACAAGAATTTGTACGCCGCCAAAGTCGGCCTTGATCCTGGCCACCGTCTCCTTGACGGCGTCAAAGTCGGCCACGTCGCACTGATAGCAGCTGGCCTTCACGCCCAGGGCGCGGCATGCCTCGGCCGTCTCCTCGGCGGCCTGGGTATTGCCGGCATAGACCAGGGCGATATTGGCGCCCTGCGCGGCAAGCTCCAGGCAGATGGCGCGGCCGATGCCGCGGCTGCCGCCGGTGACGATGGCAGTCTGATCTTTCAGCATGCTCTGACCTCCTTCGCAGCCTGCGCCAGTTCCTCCGCCGTTTCCACCGGGAAGGTGCGGACGCCGGAATCGATGCGGCCAATGAGTCCCGAAAGCGTCTTGCCGGAGCCAAGCTCCAGGAAGGTGTCGGCGCCCTGGGCGATCATATGGCGCACCGCAGCCTCCCACCGGACAGGATGGGAGACCTGGCTTGCGAGATTTTCTTTGAGGGATACGGCCTCATAGGGAAGGCCGGTGAAATTGGAATAGAGGGGAATCCGAGGCGCGGTGAGGGAAACGCCCTCCAGCACCTGGGAAAGTCCCCGGGCGGCAGGCTCCATCAGGGGAGAGTGGAAGCCGCCGCGCACCTTGAGGGGTACGCCGCGGCCGCCGGCTGCCTTGACGTCAGCCAAAAAGGCCTTGAGCTCGTCGGCAAAGCCCGCCACGGTCACCTGGCCGGGGCAGTTATAGTTCACCGGCCAGACATGTTCATAGGATGCGGACAGCGCCTCCACCTGCTCGTTGGGAAGCTTCAGAACGGCGGCCATGGCGCTGTCCACCGCCTCGGCGGCCTTTTGCATGAGCTCCGCCCGGCGGCAGACCAACGTGAAGGCGTCCTCCACGGAAGCCGCGCCGGCACAGGCCAGGGCGGCAATCTCGCCCAGGGAGAAGCCGGCGGCAAAGTCGGCCTTGACGCCCATTTCCTCCAGGGCGGCAGCCGCCCCCAGCTCCACAGCCAGCATGCACGGCTGGGTGTTCACCGTCTCGGTGAGCGCCTCCAGGGTGCCGGAAAAGCACTGCTCCAGGGTACCGGGACGGATGGCCTCGCAGCGATCCATCACGGCCTTGGCCGCGGGATAGGTTTCATAGAGAGACTGCCCCATGCCAGGGTGCTGGGCACCCTGGCCGGGGAAAACAAAGGCTATTTTACCCATTTCGTCGCTCCCATCAGCACCTGCTCGGCCTGGGCAAAGATCTCGCGGATGATTTCGGCGGCGGGCTGCTCACGGTTCACCATGCCGGCGATCTCACCAGCCAGGAAGCTGCCCCGCTGGACATCGCCCTCCTGGACAGCCAGGCGCAGCGCGCCCACGCCCATGGCCTCCAGCTCCTCGTCGGAGATCTGGGTGTACTCGGCCTTGGCATAGTTGCGGGAGAAGGGGGTCTTGAGGCTGCGCACCGGGTGACCCAGGCGCTTGCCGGTGGTGATGGTGCCAAGATCCGTGGCCTTGAGCACCTTCTCCTTATAGTTGGGATGGATAGAGCACTCATTGGCCACCAGGAAGCGGGTACCCAGCTGCACGCCCACGGCACCCAGCATAAAGGCAGCGGCCACGCCGCGGCCGTCACCAATGCCGCCGGCGGCAATGACGGGAAGGTCGGTGGCGTCGCAGACCTGGGGCACCAGAGGCAAAGTGGCCAGCTCGCCGATGTGGCCGCCGCTCTCGCCGCCCTCGGCGATGACTGCCGTGGCGCCCACCCGGGTCATGAGCTTGGCCATGGAAACGCTGGCCACCACGGGGATGACCTTGATGCCCGCGTTCTTCCACAGCTCCATGTACTTCGAGGGATTGCCCGCGCCGGTGGTGACCACAGCCACCTTCTCCTCGGCGATCACCTGCGCCACCTCGTCGGCGAAGGGGCTCATGAGCATGACGTTGACGCCGAAGGGCTTGTCCGTGAGCGAGCGGACAGCCTGAATCTGCTCGCGGACGTAGCTGCCCGGCGCGTTGCCCGCGCCGATGATTCCCAGGCCGCCGCCTGCGGAAACGGCCGCGGCCAGCTTGCCGTCGGCCACCCAGGCCATACCGCCCTGGAAAATGGGGTACTCAATCCCCAGAAGATCGCAAATCGGTGTATGGATCATGGCTCAGCCCTGCTTGGACTCGATGAAGTCCACCAGATCGCCCACGGTCTCTACCTTCTGGTCAAGCTCGATCTCCATGCCCAGCTGATCCTCCAGATCCATGAGCATCTCCACGGTGTCCAGGGAGTCGATGCCCAGATCCTGGAAGGTGGTCTCGCGCTTGATTTCGGAAGCGTCGCAGTCGTTACGCTCGGCAATGAGATTGGCAATTGTTTCAAATACCATGATAGTTTCCTCCTATAATGCATGTGATTCTGCGCCTGGCGCAGGGGTGTTTGCGAATAAAAAACCGGGAAAGCCCAGTCATACAGGCTAAATTATAGCATCCAATCCAGGTGCTGTCAACAAAGCCCACGGCTCCTTGCGGCATTTGGCCTTGTTTTTGGAAATATCCTGAGATAATCGGAAATATTTGTTGGAATTTTGGATATTCTGTCCCAAACGCATGCCGCGCGCGCCCTGGAAATTCGGGCGCGCGCGGCAGGAAAAATTCACACTTCCGGCAGAAGCTTCTCCGGCGTCTTCACGCAGGGAAGCAAAATCTCCGCCTTAAATAGATCGCCGTCCACGGTGAGGCGGAACTCGCCGTGCTGGAGCTGGGTGAGGCTCTTGGCGATATTGAGCCCCAGGCCGCTGCCCTCGCTGTGGCGGGCGGCGTCGCCGCGGACGAAGCGTTCCATGAGCTCGTCGGCGTCGATGTTGAGGGCGTCGCGGGAGATGTTCTTGACCGCGATGACCACCAGCTCTCCCCGGCGGAAGGCCGTGACATAGACCCGGGTGCCGGGCAGCGCATACTTCACCACGTTGCCAAGGAGGTTATCCAGCACCCGCCACAGGAGCCTTCCGTCGGCCATCACCGTGAGTCCCGGCTCCAGGGAGGTGACCGCCTCCAGTTTTTCGGCCTCCAGTCTCCCGCGGTACTCCTCCACCGCCTGGCTCACCAGCTCCGCCACACTGGTGGGTGCAAGGGACACCTGCATGTTGCCGGTGGACGCTTTGGACGCCTCCACCAGATCCTCCGTGAGCTTCTTGAGCCGTTTTGCCTGACGATCCAGCACCTCCAGGTAGTGCGCCTCCTCTTCACTGGAGTGCGGCTTTTGCAGAAGATCCACATAGTTCACAATGGAGGTGAGGGGCGTCTTGATATCGTGGGAGACGTTGGTGATGAGCTCTGTTTTCAGCCGCTCGGACTTCATGCGCTGCTCCACAGCCTTGTTCATGCCTTCTGCAATGGCATTGAGGTTGTCGCCATGGCGCTTGAAGTCCCAGTAGAGCTTTTCGGTGTCCAGCTGGTAGCTGAGATCTCCCGACGCCAGCTTGCTTCCGGCGTCCCGCAGCGCCAGCATCTGCCGCGCACCGATGACCACCAGGAAGAGTATGGCAAGATTGTAGAAGAGCAGCAAGAGGAACGGGATCGTATGATCCCAGCTGGTGAGGAA
>DVGD01000035.1 GCA_018712905.1 Candidatus Avoscillospira stercoripullorum
TAGAGTGCCTGGGGAAGCGTCTCGGAGGTGTAGGTCGTGTAATTGGTCGTCTCCACCACGTCCGACTGCGCCAGCACCTCCGCCGCGGAGAGATCCACCTGGCCATAGGCCTCGGTCTCCTCCAGCTCCCGGCTGGTCATAGCCCGGGGCGCGGCTGGACGGGACGATCGCGGGTAGAGCCACAGCACCGCCAAAAGTACGACTTCCAGCGCCGCCAGCAATAAATACAGCGCCCGCAGAAGTGATCTTCTCTTCATTTCCCTCGCATCCTTGTGGTACGGGGGTCAGTCTTCCGATAACTGTATTATAGCAGTAATACGGATTGCTGTCAACGCCGTACCGGGACAGACGAGCTTTTATTTCGCCTCTGCCTTCTTCTTGGCCACATCGTTGGTATCGATGGAGGCGCGGAAGACCACGAAGCGATCGAAGAGGTACTCCAGCACGAAGTTCATCACCATATTGAGGATGGTGACCAGGTATTCATTCCACAGAAGCGTCTCGGCCAAATAGTTTCCCAGCCATGTGGAGGCCGGGGTGAACACCGCATAAAATCCCGCCACCTTGAGCATGGCCACGGGCACATTGTTGGCCGACTGGAAGGTGTAGCGGCGGTTAAGGGTGAAATTCCACACCACCGAGAGCACCAGGGCGATGAGGTAGCACGGCCAATAGCTCCAGCCCGTGAGCTCATTGAGCAGGGAAAAGCTCACCAGCTCGATGACGCCGGCGGACAAGGAAAAGGCCAGGAATTTGAGCGAGCGCAAAAGCTCCTTCTTTGACATGGTTTCTCTCTCCTATTTCTCCTATTTGCCTCCGTTTAAGAGGCGGAAATTCTCTTTGTTGGCGCGGTAGAGCCGGCGGAACACCTGGTAATAGGGTTCATAGGCCGCCGTTTTGGCAGGATCGGGCTGGTAGCGCGCCGCCACAGGGATGAAGTCCCCCACTCGATCCAGGCCGTCGATGAGCCCCAGACCCACGGCCATCACCGCCGCTGCGCCCACGGCGCCCACGTTCTGGGGATCTGCCACCACCTCCACCGCCCGGCCGGTGATATCGGCCAGGCGCTGGCAGGTCACCGGCGAGAGGGCGCCGCCGCCCACAAAGCGCACCGGGTCGGAGGTTTTGACCTTGCGGCTCTGGCAGTCCAGCATCCACTTGAGGTGGAAGCACACGCCCTCCACCACAGCGTTGATGAGCTCTGTCTTGCCGGTCTCCAGGCGGATATTGAAGAACATGCCCGCTGCCGCCGGATCCTCGAAGGGGCAGCGGTTTCCATGGAGCCAGGGCGTGAACATCACGCCGCCGGAGCCGGGGGGCACATCCCGGATGGTGTCGGACATGTAGTCATAGAGGCTGGTATAGACGGCCTCCTGGCTCTCGGCCACGTCCTGCTTTTTTAAGTAGATGCCGATTTCATCCAGCGCCAGGTGATCCTTCACCCACTCCAGGCACTTGCCCGCCGTCTCCATCTCGGCAAAGTAGTTAAACCGCCCCTGTTGGGCGCCCACGATGGCCGCAATCATGGCACTCACGTCCACCAGCTGCTTGTCCGTCACGGTGATGACCCAGCCGGAGGTGCCGCAGTAGATATGGGTGCTGCCGAGCTTGGTGGCGCCGGCGCCCACGCCGATGAGGCTGGCGTCCCCGCCGCCGCCGAAGACCGGCGTGCCCGGGACAAGTCCCAGCTCCGATGCCGCCTGGGCGGTAAGGCCGCCCACGGCGTCGGTGGCCTCCACAATTTTAGGAAGGTGCGCCATGTCCACATCGAAGAGCCGGGCTAATTTCTCGCTCCAGCAGCCCCTTCCCCTGCGGCTGTCATAGAGGAAGGTGGCATAGGCGCTGTCCCGGGTCATCACCGCCTCGCCGGTCATGCGGAGGATGAGGTACTCCTTTACGTCCAGCCACTTCCACACTCGGCGGAAGTTATCAGGCTCGTGGGCTTTGACCCAGTGGTACTTCCACAGCGGATCCTTCACGCTGCTGGACACCGCCCCCGTGAGGCGAAGGCTGGTTAAGAGCTTTCCCACGTTGGCGCCGGCAATCTGGAGCCCATGGGCAATGCCCTTTTTGAGTTCTTCCCCGGCGCGCTGATCCATGTAGCTCATGGGACGGCGGACGGGAACGCCCGCCGTGTCCACCAGCACCAGCCCCTGCATCTGGGAGCAGAAGGAGATGCCCGCCACCGCGTCCGGTGTGACGGGGCAGTGGGCAAATACCTTCCTGGTGGTCTCCACCATGGCCTTCCACCACTCTCCGGCCTCCTGCTCCGCCCCGCCGCCGGGGAGGATATAGAGCCCATAGCCCATCTGGGCGCTTTTTACCAGCGTGATCTCTTTGTCCACGGAGAACAGGCAGGTCTTTACCCCCGTGGTGCCGATGTCATAGGCCAAGACATACTTCATGTTTCTCCTTCTTTCTCTCTCTCCCGGTGGGAAATGGCCGATTGCTCAAAGGTAAAGGCCGATTCGAGGAACTTTAAGAGCTCCTCCTCCACCACGCTGTCCTCCCCTGCCGCCTCGCCCAGGTATAGAGAACGCCTGGCGCGGTAGTAGTCACAGCAGTAGGAAAATTGCAGCATCATCAAAAGATTATCAAAAAAGAACGCAAAGAACCTGGGATCCATGTCCCCCCGGAGGTCTCCCGCCTGCTGCCCCCGGGTGATGAAATCCGTATAGAGCCGGGCGGTCATGCCCTCAATCCCCCGCGCCAAGGCCTCGGCATGGTCGCCGCTGGCGGTGGTGAGGCGGTGGTACATGCGGATGTGGTCGCCGTGCTCCCGGGCAAAGCGCTGGAGTCCCCGGATGATCTCCCTGGCATAGTGGAGGAGCGCCTTCTCCCTGGCTGTCACCTCCTGCAAGAGCGCCTCCAGCGCTGCGAGGCTGTGGCGCAGGCAGGCGTCAAAGAGGGCATACTTGTTCTCATAGTACTTATAGAGCACCCCCACGCTCAGCCCCGCCTCCCGGGCGATGGCGGCCATACTGGCCTCGTGGTAGCCCTGGGCGGCAAAGGCGGCGATTCCCGCTTCCAAAATGGCCTCCTGCTGGGCGTCGGTCAGTTTTTTCATCGTCTCACTTCTTCCGCTTGGCGTACTTGGTCACATAGAGCGTCCGCTGCAAGATGGCGTCGGCCTGGGAAAGGGGCGTGGCCTGGGGATGCGCCTTCGCAAAGCGCCATGCCCGGCAGCCCTTCACCAGGAGCTTCTCCACGGTTTCGGCGTCCTCCAGGGTGTTGCCGGTACAAAGGGCGCCAAAGCCCTTTACCAGCACGGCGTTGGCCGGAATCAGCGCCGCCGCCAACCGCCGCGGGCTGGGCGGCAAAGAGAGGATTTCGCTGCCGGCAATCTGCGCCAAGTCGTCGAGCATGGGGCGGAGGTTCTCCCCCCGCCGGCTCAGCTCCACCACATAGGGATCGGTGCAGTGGAGCACCGCCCGGGCGGAGGTGAGGCGGTAGATGGCGCCGTGGAAGGCCGCCGCCCCCCGGGCGGTGAGGTCGCCCACCCGGCAGGTCTTCTTCGTCCACCCGAGATCCAATTCATACAAGCTGCCGCACCGGATGCTCCGCCCCAAATCCTTAGGCACGGCAATCTTCTCCACGCCGTCGAGGTACGGCGCCACCACCCCGGCGCAGTAGTCCTCCAGCGCCTGGGCGTTTTGGAAGGCCTTCTCCATGCTTTCGCCAAGACACAATGCGCCGTGGCTCTTTAAGAGCATCACGCGGCTTTCGGGGTGGGCAAGCCACTGCGCCTTCACCGCCCGGCGCAGAAGATCCGTGGACGGCAGGCCATAGGCCGCGCAGGGAACGGAGCCACTCTGCCCCAGGGTGCTTAAAATGCTGGCCATGTCCTGGTGGGTGTGGATGACGAAATTCACCTCGGGTCTCAGGCGATAGGCGTCGGCGTGGATTCCCTTCTCGCTGGAGGGCTTTTGCCGCCCCAGCTTGGCGAGATCCCGGCAGTCTAAAAGCACCAAGTCCTCCGGCCGCAGATGTTCATATGCCCGGCCGCTGGGGGTGATGACGAACAGGTGCTCCGACACCCGGGCGCTGACGTTGCCCCAGGTGCGCGCCACCAGTCCCCGCTCCAAGAGGCGGCGTCCCGCCTCCACCACCGCTTCCCGGGCTTTTGCTTCCCGCTCATGCATGGCTCAGTCCTCCAAGGGGGCGCAGGCGGACAGCACCCGGTCGAAGCGGACGAGGACATCGTCGATCATCTCCTCGGTGTAGGCCGCGGAGGTGTAGAGCCGGGATCCGGCCAGGGTGACAATGCCCTCGGCCATGTAGGCCGCGCCCATGTGCTCCATCTCCTTCTGGCGGATGGAGGTCTGCTTGAGAACCTGCGGGATCGTCCAGGGCTTCTTCCAGTCGATGGAGAAGTGCATGGTGCCCACGCTGTCCAAATGGCAGATGGAGCCCTGGTTGAAGGCCACAAAGGGCAGGTTGTACTTCTGAATCAGCGCCTGCAAGCCCTTAGTGAGCCGGTCGCCCATGCGGCCTGCCACCTCGCAGGCGTTGGTGCGCTCGATTTCGCACAGGGCATAGTAGCCCGCCACGCAGGAGATGGGCGTAGCCGCCATGGTGCCGCCGCACATGGCCTTGGGCACCTTCTTGCCCGAGGAATCAAGCCCCGCACCCAGGTGCGCCATGCACGAGGCGTGGCCGCCGATGCCGCCTGCGCCGGGGTAGCCGCCGGCAATGATCTTGCCGAAGACCGTGAGGTCGGGATCCACACCGAAGTAGCCCTGGGCGCCGCTGAGGCCGATGCGGAAGCCTGTGACCACCTCGTCAAAGACGGCCAAGGCGCCATACCGGTGCGCCAGCTCCACAGCGCCGCGGATAAATTCCTTGCTCACCGGCCACGTGCCGCTCTCAGGCCCCACCGGCTCGATGAACACCGCCGCCGTACCGCCCGTCAGGCGGTTGGCCTTGAGCTTGCGCTCCAAATCCTCCAGGTCACCGGGGAAGAACTCGTCGGTGTGCTTGAACACAAATCCGGGCACGCCCTTGGAGAGGATGCCCTTGGTGCCGGGAATGCGGATGCCGTAGGCCAGCTGATCCGACCAGCCGTGGTAGGCGCCGCCCATTTTGAGGATATTCTTATGGCCGGTCTTGAGCCGGGCAATGCGCACGGCCACCATGTCGGCCTCGGTGCCGGAGCCCAGCATGCGGAACATCTCCACCGAGGGCACCAAGTCCGAGATCTTCTTGGCCAGCTTGTATTCAAACTCATGGAAGAGCCCCGTGGAGGGGCCGCAGGTCTTTAAGAGCTCCATCACCGGCTCCCGCACGGCGGGCATGTTGCTGCCGAGAATGGTGGGGCCGCCGGCCTGGAGGAGGTCATAGTACCAGTTGCCGTCCAGGTCGTAGAGCTTCGCCCCCTCGGCCTTGGTGATGACGATGGGGAAGGGATAGTTGAAGGCCAGGTTGTGCTGCACGCCGCCGGGAATCACCTTCTTGGCCTGGGCGATCATGGCCTTGGACTGGGAACACTTTTGTTCAAAATAGTTCTGCACATAGTCCTTGAGCTTCTCCCGCCGGATGGTGTAGACCGGCTTTTGAATGAGGGCGTCGAGCTCCTTGTTCACCGCTTCAGCGTCGAGATACGTATCAATTGCAAATCCATTGTAGGCCATGAAAACCCCTCCAGTCTTAGTGCGTGAATTGAAATTCACATTTTATACACTGAGCGTATCACAGTCTCGCAGATTCGTCAACACATTCCCGGAAAAATGCCTGTAAATTGTGCACTCTACCCAGATCACCGGCGCTTTTTCTTGCCCTTGGCGCCTGGCTTTTTGCCGCCGCCCGCCTGACGCTCCTGGAGCGCCCGCTCGGTGGGAAGCATGGCCAGGAACATGACCACCAGCTGCACCAGGCAGATTACCAGCCCCGCGCCCACTGCGTTTTCCGGCTGGGAACGGAGAATCAAAAAGAGCGTCAGGGTGGCCAGGAGCAAAATTGTGCCCCAGCGCATCCAGGTCTGCCCGAAGACCTGGTGGGCATAGCGCCACGCCTCGGGGCTTTCCATGGAGCGGCGGGTGCGGTAGCCGTAGAAGCCGTTGATGTTCTTGGGCGGCCGCCTGGTAAAGATGGCGCCAAAGATCACCATGGCCAAAGGTATGAGCAGATCCACCGCCAGCATATAGAGCCAAAGACCCATTGAACGCACCTCCCATTTTTTGACTTCAGGCAACACCGCACAATTTGGCAAGAGCATTCGGCCAAAGATTTTGCCTCATACGAAAGTTATAAAAGGGCGGGAATACTGTATGTATTTCCCCCTTTTATAGCTGCACGGATGGGGCAAAAGATTGGGCGAAGGCCGCAGACACAATTGTGCGGTGATGCCCAAGGTTTGGATGTGCGCAGTAGGGGTAGTTTCAATGGTCGTGGTTCTGGTTCTGATCCCCTCCGTCATGGCTTCGCCATGCCACCTCCCCTTGGTCACCAAGGGGAGGCTTGGGTGGGTTTTCCTTCCAGGCTCCAGGTGTTGTGGCCGGTGATTTCCACATCCATAAATTGGCCGATCCACTTTGGATCTCCGGCAAAGCGCACCAGGCGGCCGCCCTCGGTGCGTCCGGTGAGGACGCCGTCCTCCTCCCCGTCCACCAGGATCTTGACGGTTTT
>DVGD01000226.1 GCA_018712905.1 Candidatus Avoscillospira stercoripullorum
CTTTTAGGGTGTAAAGTGCGATTTCCGATGCGCATGTCCCCGGAAATCGCGATTTTTATTTTATTTCGCCGCTGCGGCGGCGAAACTCTGCGAGGCTTGTTTCCCGCTTTCGGAAGTTTTTTGACACACTGTGCCCCCTCGGGGGTGGTATCCAACGATACCACCCCCGAGGGGGCTTTTTTATGGGGCGCGGACAGCTTGGCCTTCTGTCCGCGCCGGGAAAAGGAGGAAGAGGGGTTACGTTTCGTCAGCCTTTTGGGCGTAGCGCGTGAGGATGGTGGCCACTTGGGCTCTCGTGGCGCTGCCCTGGGGCTTGAGGGTGGTGGCGGTGGTGCCGGTGATAAAGCCTTCGGCATTGGCCCAGGACATGGCCTCCACGGCGTAGGCGCTGATGTCACCTGCGTCGGTGTAGACGCTGAGATCCGCCCGGGCAGTCGTGTCCATGCCCTTGAAGTCCGCATAGCGGAAGAGGATGGCTGCCATCTGCTCCCGGGTGATGGGATCCATGGGGCCGAACTTGCCGCTGCCATAGCCGGTCACGATTTCATTGGCCGCCGCCCAGTTCACCGCTGCGGTGTACCAGGTGCCGTAGGCCACGTCGGTGAAGCCGGCGGAGCCATTGGCCACGGGGCTTCCCTCCAGGCGGTAGAGGATGGTGACGATCATGGCGCGGGTGGTGGTGGCGTTGGGGCTGAACAAGGTGCCAGAGGTGCCGGTCATGAGGCCGTTTTCGTAGACATACGCAACGGCGTCATAGTACCAGTCGCCCACGGCCACGTCGGTGAAGGGCAAGCCCGCGCCGTCGTCCAGGACGAAGCTCGCTTCCACCGTGACATTGGTATCGGGCATGGTGAAGCTGTAGCGTCCCTCGCCCTGATCCACCAGCTTGAGCTCGTTGCCGCTGGCGTCTTTGACGGTGAGTTTCTCCGGGCGATAGCCCTCGTCGGGGGTGACCGTGAGGGTCACGGTGCCGCCCTTGCCGGCCATGGTGCGGCTGGGGCTGACGGTGCCGTGGTCGCTGGGTTTGACGGTGATGCGGTGGCCGCTGACAGGGCCGGTGGGGATGTCGGTGAGCTTGAGAATGTAGGTATTGCCTCCGAGCACCACGGTGATGGTGGTCTCCGGCGGGTTGATCCGCACACTGGTGGCGGCGCCGTTCTCCACGGCCTCGCCGTTGATGGTGACGGCGGCACCCGTGCCGGAGTAAGCCGTGACCACCAGATTGTCGAGATCCACGCCGGAAAGCTCGTAGGTATAGGTGTTGGCAATTTCATTGCCGTTTTCATCCTTCGCGGGGACAAAGTCGTCCAGGGTCACGGGCAGGCCGTCGAAGGTCAGCTGATCCTCGCCCTCCACCAATGTGGTGAGGAGGACGCGGGCACCCTGCTTGGTGAACTGCACGGTCTCAGAGTGGGACGTCTCGCCGCTGAGGTTGGTGGGGATGGTGAGCTCCTTGGTCTCGAGCACCTCGCCGCTTGCCGAGAGCAGAGTTGCCATCTGCTTTTCGCCGGTGTAGGTCTGGAGGGAGTTGTTCTTGAGGGTGATGGCGGCGGCGGTGTTGCCGTTTTCCCCGGCGCTGAGATCCACGGTGAGGGTGCTCTTCTTGCCGGTGCGGGCGTAGGCGCCGGTCAGGAGGACGGAGCCCAGGTTGTCGGAGCTATAGTACTCCGGCAGTCTTACCTGTTCGGTCTGGCCGCCGATTGTTCCCTCGGTGTAGAGGTCGGCGAAGAGGTACACGCCGCTGGCGGGAACCTCGTCATAGCCCTGATCCTTCACATAGCTTCCCAGGTTGTAGGTCACTTCCAGGGAGAAGGAGCCGTCGTCGATCCGCGCCAGGGCGTCGGGATCGGTGATGGTGAGCACGTTGCCGTCGACGCTGACGCCGGTGGTGGTGCAGGTGACGGTGGCGGGCTTGGTGTGCTGCTCATCCAGGTAGAGCGCCAGCTTGACTGCGCGGTTCTTCCCCGCCAGGGTGGCGGCAGCGGCATTAAAGAGGGTCATGCCGATGGTGCGCTGACCCTGCTCCTCTGCCATGACCTCCATGCGGGAGATGCCCAGGTCGGGATAGTCGAAGTAGACCTTGCCGGTCTCGCGGATGCCGCCGGAAGCCGTCACCGTGTAGGAAGCATCGGTCACGGTGTCGCCAATCTTGTGGTAGACCGTGAGGGTGGCGCTCTGGTTGGGAAGCAAGGTGGTGTTCAATGTGGCGGTTTCGCCGTTGTCCATCGTTACAGTCAAGCCGGTCACATTGTTGAGGCCGGTGTTGCGGATGACGAACTGCACCGGGGTGAGGCTGTTAAGCATCAGGTTCTCATAGTCCACGTCCATGGGCTTTACCTCCACCGCGTCCGTGGCGAAGTTGGATGTGGCGGTATAGAGGAAGGTCTGATCCTGGGCATCCATGGTTTCGCCGTACTGGGTGGCCTGGATGATGGCCTTAATTTCATTGCTGCCGCTCACATAGGCTGCGAAGTGGTCGGCCATGGTGCGATCGGGCAGGGTGGCCAGCTCCATGGGCGATGAGAGGACATAGCCCGTAGAGCCGTTGCTGCGAAGCCGCGCAGCCCGGAGGACGCTGTGGTCGTTGTCCACGGTCTCGCTCCAAAGAATCGTGAGGTTGGTGACGTCGCGATAGCTGCCGGAGAGCGTTGCCAGGCGGAAGGTACTGCCCACGGCGGCGCTTCCATCCATGGTGATCTCGGAGAGGGACGCCGGGAAGCTGTTGGACATGACGCCAGCGCTGTCCACGGCCAGGAGCTGAATGTCGCTCAGGCCATCCCGGAGGCTGTGCCAGGCCAGGACGAAGCGGTCGCTTCCATCCGCCGTGCCGAAGTTGGCGGTGACCACCTGGGGATTCTCATCGAGGTAGCTGTCGCTGGTGACCAGCATGGCGCTGCCCAGCTCTCCGCTGGGGCTTACCATGGTGTAGCCCACCTCATAGGTGGTGGTGTTGCCGGTGCCGCTCTTGTCCAGGGTGTAGACCGCCATGGCGGTGCCGTCGGGAAGCATGGCGGCTTCCAGCGCCTTCACGCTTCCATTGGAGCCGTTGTAGAGCGGTGTGGCAGTGCTCCAAGTACCGTCTTCATAGTAGCTATAGTAGATGGTGTCCTTGGTCTGGAAGTCCAGGGGGTTGTTGGGGTTGGCGTTATAGACGCTGCGCCAGAAGACCACGGCGCTGCCATCTCCATTGGAGGCCACCACGGGGGCGAGATCCGGCGTGCCGTTGGCGGTGAGGCGGGTGGACGTCCAGGCGCCATTCTCATAGACCGAGGCCACGATTTCCGCGCCGTTCATCAGGAGGTTCTGCTCCTCCACGGTGACGGTGTCGCCCTCGTCCTTGCCGGGCAGGTCGGAGGCAAGACGCACGAAGGCTGCCGCCGCGAAGGACGTATCGCCCGCGATGTCCACGCCGCTGTCGCCGTAGCCGGGGAAGTCCGCAGGATCGGCGATGGGGTTGGAGACAGCGTAGCTGCCGCCGGTGAGGACGCTATAGTGGGCGCGGCTTTCGTAGATGCTGCCGCTCTCGCTGTCGCTGATGTAGGCGAAGATCTGGCCGTCGTCGCTGAGCTCAGGGTAGGAATCGGGGTTGGCGTTGGTCTGCAGGCTCTGTAGGGCGCTGGGGGTATCCAGGCTGAAGAGGGCGATGCGGCTCTGGGCGCTGCCCCAGCTGCGGGCAAAGGCCTCCAGGTAGTCGCGGCTCTGGAGCGTGGCCGAGGCCGAGGCGACCTCCATGCCGTTCTGCGCTGCCATGAGCTGCAGGGTGTTGGCCGAGAGGCCGGAGGTGGCGGTGCTCCAGTAGTTTTCAATGGTATCCCACTGGTTAAACTTCTGCGTGGCGCTGAAGCCCGCAGAGGCCAGCTTTGCCTCGTAGGAGATAAAGAGGAACTTGGCCACAAACTTGATGCCCACCTCGCCGGAGGCATTCAAGCCCTGGCCGTTGAGCTGCCGGGCGCTACTGTCAGCAAGATACGTCCGGGAGAGGAACTTATTCTGGCTGTCGATGCCCAGCTGGCCATAGACGCCGATTTTCAGCGCCACCACGGCGAAGTCGAAGCCGAAGCCGCCGAAGGCCTTGACGTAGGCATTGATCCGCAGGTTGGTGAGATAGTCGCTCACAGCGGTGGCGTAAGGATCGCTCCAGACGTTGCTGCCCTGCTGGCTGTAGCGCACGGCGGTCTGGAAGTCCAGCTGGAGGGCGCCGCCCACGCGGAAGGTGCCGGTGACCGGCACGGGGCCGACCATGGCGTTGGCGGTGAAGCCGATCTCCACGCCCACACCTGCGGTAAAGCCGCCGCCGGTGGTGTAGATCTCCCACGCGCCCTGATCCAAATTATAGCGGATTTCCGCCTCATAGTAGCCGGTGAGCTGGAGGTTGAGATCTGCGTCTGCGGAGGTCATCTTGGAGGCGTTCTCCCGGAGGGTCTGGGCGGGGTTGTAGGTGCCCTGCGCCATGCTGGAAAGGTCGCCCACGCCGGGCACACCCACCTCCAGCTCCTGGTTGAGGTAGTCAGCCTCAAAGGAGATGCCGTTCTGGTCGTAGTCCACGTCCTCGAGATCCATGTTGTCGTAGCCCGCCCAGATGAGGGCGCTGAACACCGTGGGATCGTCGCTGGGGGTGATGATCATCTTGAAGACGTTGGAGTTGACAGGGCCGGAGATCTTACCCAGCACGTCGGTGATGCCCTTCATCACGGCGTTGCCGCCGGCGGCGGAGCTGAAGTTGGCGCCGGCCACGTTGCTGCTGTTCTTGAGGGTCACCAGCATCTGGGTGACATTCTCATCCTCGTTGACCGGGGTCACCCGGGTGAGATCCATGATGCGGAAGGGCATGGTGAGCTCCTGCACCAGGCTGCCGCTCTTGGTAAGGCGGGTCTTGATGCCCATGTCCTTGCCGTCGGCAATCCAGCCGGAGGTGGTCATGGTGTCTGCGGAGAGGGTGATGGTATTCTCCGCCACAGGAATGGCGGTGAAGGGGTAACGGGTGCGGGTGCTGGC
>DVGD01000227.1 GCA_018712905.1 Candidatus Avoscillospira stercoripullorum
AGCTTTCGCATGCGGTGGTTGATGGCAGATTTACTCACCGGGGGATCCTGCATCTGGGAAAGCTCCAATAGCGTTGCCTCGGGGTGATCCTGGCGCAGCTGCGCCGTCTCTTTAAGCTTTTGGGGAAGCTCTTCATAGAGCCCCCGCTCCTTCAACCGGCGGATGGCCGCCAGCTGCTCCTGCGCCGCGTCCACGGCCTTGCCCAGGTTGGCTGTCTCGCAGTTCACCCGGCGGTTGACGCCGTTGCGAAGATCCTTCTCCACCTTGGCCTCCATGATTCCCATGGCGCACACCGGCGCGCCCAATGTGGTGAGAAAATCCTCGATCTGATCGCTCTGCTTGAAATAGAGCACATGGCTCCCCGCCCGGGTGACACACTTGGGCGCAAAGCCCACCTCCTCCATGAGGTGCTTGACCTCCCGGCTCACCCGCAGGTGGGACGTGGCCAGCTCCAGATGGTAGCGCTTCTCCGGGTCGGTCACCGAACCGCCGGCCATGAACGCTCCCCGCAGAAACGCCACCCGGCAGCAGTCCTCCTCTAAAATGCCCAAATTCACCTGGAGCGCCACGGTGGTGGCGGCCTCCAGGCCGAAGACATCGTAAATCCGGTGAATCTTCCTGGGATCGTCCATGGAGAAAATCTGCTTGCCCTGCTCCGTCTCGGGCGTCTGGTCAAATTTCAGCGAAAACGCCTTCTGAAAAAGCTTGGGCAGGCGCTGGGCGAAATCCCGGCTCTCGGTGACAATCCGAATGGAGGTGGGAGAAAAGGTGTTGCAGAAGAGCAGCACGCCGTAGCTCTCTGCCACGGCGCAGCAGGTCTTGCTGATGGGTATTTTACAAAGTTCAGCCTTTGCCTTGGAGCAAAAGGACATGTCTTTCCATCCTCTCTATCTAGTCGGGCGGCTGCGGCGGTAGACCTCCATGATGGCGCTGGCCAGGGCATAGGTGTCGTGGCGGATGTAGCGCTCGCCGGTGGCCATGGGATACTCCTCCACCTGGATGCCCATGGCCTCGATCTCCTCCCGCTCCAGCCGCAGCTGCTCCACGCCCTCCTGGCGGTAGGGCGCGAGGATTGCCTCGCCGATCACGGCATTGTTGGCAATGCACACGTCTATAATGCCAGGCGCACCGTGGTGGAGCAGCGCCCGGACATGGTCTGCGCCGGTATAGCCGTCGGATTCGCCGTCCTGGGTCATAATGTTCATCACCAGAATTTTCAAGGCGCGGCTTTTGGCAATGGCCTCCGCCACGCCGTCCACCAGGAGATTGGGAATGATGCTGGTATAGAGGCTTCCGGGGCCGAGCAAAATGAGGTCGGCCTGGGCGATGGCCTCGATGCTCTCGGGCAGGGGCTTGGGATGCTCCGGCACCAGGCGCACCTGGCGGATCCGGCAGTCGTTGCGCTTTTTGGCATAGAAAATCTTGCTCTCGCCCAACACGCGGCTGCCGTTGACAAATTCTGCCTCCAAATGGACGCTCTGGTTGGTCACCGGCAGCACCCGGCCGGTGATGGCCAAGACCTCACCCATGCGGTGCACCGCCTCGTCAAAGGAGCCGGAGATGCCGTCCATGGCCGCGAGGAAGAGGTTGCCGAAGCTCTGCCCGGCCAGGGAGCCCTCGGTGAAGCGATAGTTTAAAAGCTGCTCCATGGTGGGCTCGGTGTTGGCCAGGGCGAGGATGCAGTTGCGGATGTCGCCGGGCGGCAGGATGCCCAGATCCTCCCGGAGCATGCCAGAGCCGCCGCCGTCATCGGCCACGGTGACGATGGCCGTGATATCCTTGGTGTAGCGCTTGAGACCGCGAAGCATGGTGGAGAGACCATGGCCGCCGCCAATGGCCACAATTTTCAGTTCCTTTCTGCCTGGTACATAGACCTTTACTTCGTCGTACATGGCGCGCCTCCTTATCGTCTCGTCATATCCCGGTGGCCAATGGTGGTGGCATAGCCCTTTTGGGCGGTGAAGGTACCGATTTCCTTGGCCACAGCCACCGAACGGTGCTTGCCGCCGGTACAGCCCACGGCGATGACCAGGTTAGTCTTGCCCTCGTCCACGTAGTATGGAAGGGAGAAAGCCAGAAGATCTTCCACCTTGGCCACAAAGTCCTTGGTCTGCTGGTAAGAGAACACAAAGTCCCGCACCTCCGGCTGGAGGCCGGTTTTGGTTTTCAGCTCGGGGATGTAGTAGGGATTGGGCAGAAACCGCACGTCAAAGACCAGATCCGCCTCCATGGGGATTCCGTACTTAAACCCGAAGGACAGCACCGACACGCTCATGGCACGATCCTTCATATCCCCGGCCACCAGGTTGATGACGACGCCCCGGAGCTTGGCTGTGGGCAGAGACGTGGTGTTGATGATGGCGTTGGCGCGGTTTCGGATGGGCTCCAGGAGCTGCCGCTCCCGCTCCACGGCGCTCATGAGATCCGACCCGTCCCGGGTGAGCGGGTGCTTGCGCCGCGTCTCCTTATAGCGCTTGATGATGGAGACGGTGTCGGCCTCCACAAAGAGAATGGTGAATTTCAGGTGCATCTGATCCAGGCTGTCCAGCGCCTTGAAGAGCCCCTCAAAGGTGAGGCTGCCCCGGACGTCGGTCACCAGCGCCACGCGCTCGTAGCGCCCCTTGGTGGCCAGGCACAGCTGGGCAAACTGCGGGATCAGATCGGCGGGCATATTGTCCACGCAGTAAAAGCCCAAATCCTCCAAAAAGGAGGCGGCGGTACTCTTTCCGGCGCCGGAAAGACCCGATACTATGACAAATTGCATGAAAATTCCTCCTGTTCGTCCCTGAGAATCCGAACCTCAGGCTCCAGCACAATGCCGCTCTTGTCCGCCACGGCCTTGACCACCATGTCCATGGTGGCAAGGACGTCCCGCGCCGTGGCGCCGCCCAGGTTTACCACGAAGCCCGCGTGCTTCTCCGACACGGCCGCCCGGCCCACGCCCTTGCCCTTAAGTCCCGCGCCCTCAATGAGGGCGGCGGCGTAGCCCACCTGGGGGCGCTTGAAGGTGCTGCCGGCGCTGAACATCTCCAGCGGCTGCGAGGCGCGGCGGCGGGCGGCAAGCTCCTGCATCCGGGCTTCGATGGCCGCGCCGTCCCCCTGGCTGAGCTCAAATTCCGCGGAAAGTATCACCGCGCCCCGCTTCTGGAAGGCGCTGGTGCGGTAGGCAAAGCCCTGCTGGTCGCCCTCGGCCTCCCAGATTGTGCCGTCGGGCAGCAGCGCCCGGGTCTTCACCGCCACGTCCTTGAGCTCGCCGCCATAGGCGCCGGCGTTCATATAGAGGCCGCCGCCCACCGAGCCGGGGATCCCGTGGGCAAACTCCAGCCCTGTGAGCCCCTGCTCCCGGGCAAAGGTGGCAAGGCGCGAGAGGAGTACGCCGCTCTCGGCTGCAATGCGCCCCGGGGCAGCCAGAGAAAGGCCGCGCATCTCCCGGGTGCAGAGCACCAGACGGGAAAGCCCCTCGTCAGGCGCCAGGACATTGCTTCCCGCTCCCAGCACCAGCGGCCGGTGCCCCTGGGACAGGCAGAAGCGGTAGACCGCCTCCAGCTCCGCGGCGCTTTGGGGAAAAGCCATGGGCGCAGGGCCGCCGATTCGGAAGGTGGTATGGGCGGCCATGGGCTCCGCCGGGATCAGCTTCAAGTGGGGAAATGCCGAAGAAAGGGCATCCAGGGACAGATTTTGCATCATCAACGCCTCCGGGTGTATAGTTCTTATTATCATACCACACTCCCCCTAAAAAAGAAACTGCTTTCTGCCGGAGCAGAAAGCAGTCAGGCTGTAGAAAAACCCCGCAGAAGACTGATGCGACAGAGCAGCGGGGGGTGTGTGCGGGGGGCAAAAAGCCCACCGCGCGTTCAATCAAACAGGATTTTGAAACTTTTTTGAACGTTTCAAAATCCGCACAGCGTGGCGAAAAGACTTTTTCGACACGCTGAAATCCCGCCGTGAGGCGGGATTTCAGTGTGTCAAAAAACTTCCGAAAGCGGGAAACAAGCCTCGCAGAGTTTCGCCGCCGCAGCGGCGAAATAAAATAAAAATCGCGATTTCCGGGGACATGCGCATCGGAAATCGCACTTTACACCCTAAAAG
>DVGD01000228.1 GCA_018712905.1 Candidatus Avoscillospira stercoripullorum
CCGGGGGAAGGCGTTGAAGAGAAACGCAGCAGAGAAGGCCAGAAGCCCCAGGGACAGCAAAATCAAAATGACAGAAATCACAATTCGCAATGTGCGCATGGCTTAGACCTCCCGGCAAAAAAAGATACGCAGGGGCATCGGATTTCAGACGGCCGCCTGCGCCCCATCCCCATCCGGATGAGGCTGGGATTCGTCAGGCGTTTCCGCGGGAGGCTCCGTCGGCTCTTCGGGCTGGGGATCCTCCGGCTCAGGCTCCTCCGCCGGCGGTGTTTCGGCGGGGGCTTCCGGAGGATCCACTGTGACCGGCACGGTGGGTTCCGGCTCGCAGACGGGGTAATCCTCCTGGCTCCAGTAGTAGCCGCTCATCTCGCCGTCGCTCTCCAGCACCAGCGTGCCCCGCTCCAGGACGCAGCGGTAGAGATCCACGTGACGGAAGTAGCCGTCGGCGCTGATGATGTTCCAGGTGTAGCTCTCGCCGTCCTTGAGGCCGCTAACCGTGTAGCACTCCACGCCGGCCTGGTCGCAGATGAGCTGCCACGCCTGGGAAAGCCCCAGGGGCGTCGCCACGCCGGAGCACAATGCGTCGTAGAGGGGCGTGCTGCTCTCGCCGGATACATAGGAAAAGCGCTCCATGAGGTAGGTGAAGAGGAGCTCCGCCTTGCCCCGGTCGGAGTCGCGGTAGCGGATGTATTCGGCGGCGGCGTCCACACTTTCCCCCACGGCTTCGGCCTTCTCGGCCAGTGCCTGGGGCGTCTCGGTGTAGCCGAAGTCGATCTCCAGCACCCGCACCGTGCCGGTGTCGGGGTAGGCCGAGACGGTGAGGGTGGGCTTTTCTATGACGGTGCCGGGATTTTCGGCGCAGTATTCATCCACCATGGCCTGGATATCCGGCTCCTGGTAGTTGCTCATGCGCACGGTGAGGCGGCTGTCGCAGCGGTTGATGGCCTCGTGGAGCTTGCTCTGGAGCTGTGCCTCGGTGGACACGGGCTCGATGGCGGCAATCTCCTCCGCGGTGCGGCGGAAGGTGATGGAGATGTGGATTTCATAGTACGAGACGATGCGCACCAAGTCGTGGGTCATATAGTCCACGGCATAGGCGCCCAGGGGATCGAGCTTGGAGACCTCATAGGCCGCCTCGCTGAGATCCGCTTCCACGTCGCCGTCGTAGTTGGTCACGCGGATGGTGCCGTTGGCCTGCCCCTCTCGGATAAAGCCCAGAATGGCGTTTTTGAGCTCCAGGTAGTTCTCCACGGTGACGGCGTCGGGGGACGCAGTCTGGGTGGTGGCGGTGGAGTGGGGCGAGAGGGAGAGATAGTCGTCGTTTCTCCAGGCATTGCAGCCCGAGAGCAGGCACAAAAGCGCCAGCAAAGGAACAATCAGCCTGCGCGACATGGATATCCCTCCTTACAGATCATTTTTGTTATAGCGTTTGAAGCCGTCCCCCAGCACCTGGTGGGCCTCCTGGAGGATGATAAAGGAGCTGGGATCCACAGCCATGACCAGCTCCTTGAGCTCGGCCACCTGGCGCTTTTTGATGGCGCAGAGGATCACCTGCTTGTCCTGGCGGGAGTAGTAGCCCTGGCCGCTGAGGATGGTGATGCCGCGGTCGAGCTTCGAGCTAATTTCCCGGCTGATATCCTCATAGCGGTCGGAGATGATGAGCGCCACGGCGGAGTAGTCCAGGCCGTAGACCACGCCGTCGAGCACCACGCTGCAGACATAGAGCGTGATGGCGGAGTAGAGCGCCTTGTTGACGTCGCCGAAGACCACGCCGGTGAGGGCGACGGTGACGATGTCGATGGAGAGCATGATCCGGCCGATGGGGAAGTTGGGAAAGCGGGGGCGCAGGAGCCGGGCGACGATGTCCACGCCGCCGGTGGAAGCGCCCGAGACGAACACCAAGCCCAGTCCCAATCCGGTGAGCAGGCCGCCGTAGAGGGTGGCCAGGAGGGGCTCGGTGGTGGGCACGGGAATGCGTTCAAAGACTGCCAGGAAGAGGTTGGAGAGAAGCATGCCCAGCAGGGAGCCGAAGAAGAACTTCCTGCCCACGCCCTTTAAGCTGATGAGAAACAGCGGCACGTTGATGAGTACCGACCACACTGCCACGGAGCCCAAGCCTGTCAGGTGGGTAAGAAGCTGGCCGATACCGGACACGCCGCCCACGTTGATCTGGTTGGGCTGGAGGAACAGGTCGAAGCCCAGGCCGAAGAGGGCGCAGCCCGGGAAGATGAGCACGAGATTTTTGAGCTGGCGCAGCATGGCAGTTCGGTTCATAAGTCACCTCAGAGTATCGATTTGAGAAGGCAAACATTCGCCTGTGGGAATCGGTTCATCCCGGGCGGGGATAAACCCCGCCCCTACGAGAAAACCGAAAGCGGGGCTTTATGCCCTCCCGTGTCAGCTACAGCGTGAGCTGGGGCTCCGGGGCATCCTCTGGGCGGAGGATGGCGCCGGCGGCGGGGAGGGAACGGACGCGGTAGCGCGCCTGGTTTTGAATGGTGCTCTCCTCCAGGGGAATCGCCTGCTCGAGAATCTTGTTCTTCCGCAGGGTCATCACCGCCACGCCCTGGGTGGCGCGGGTGGTTTTCACGGCCAGCTGCGCCGTGGAGAAGATCAAAGCCCTCCCGTCGGAGCTGTAGAGCACCAGCTCCCGCTCGCCGTCCTGGAGGAGGAACATGGCCTTTACCGGGCTCTTGTCGGAGTAGGCGCCGGTGAGCTTGCGGCGGTTGGACTTGGTGGCGTAGCCGGAAAGCTCCACCCGGGCGGCCTTGCCGTTTTCAAAAATGAAGAGCAGGCTTCCGCGGTAGTCGCCGGGGAGAATGACCGCAAGGACGCTCTCGCCCTCGTCCATGGAGAGCTTGGCCGGCAGGAAGTCGCCCAGCACGGAGGCCTTGGTGTCGTCAAATTCCGAGAGGCGGGTCTTGTAGACCTGGCACTTGTCGGTGAAGACCAGGAGCTCAGAGCGGTTGGTGGTCTCCTGGGTGAAGGCCAGGCCATCGCCCTCTTTGAACTTCTGCTCCGAGCTCATGCGCAGGCTCTGGGCGGTGATCTTCTTGAAGTAGCCCTCCCGGGAGAGGAACACGGTCACCGGGTAGTCGGGCACGTCCTCCTCGGGCGCCTCCAGCGTAAGCTCGCCGGCGTGCACCAGGGCGGTGCGCCGGGGCTGGCCAAACTTGTCGGCCACGGCCTTGAGCTCCTTGACAATGATGTCCCGGATCTTCTTCTCCGAGCCGAGGATCTCCTGGAGCTCCTCGATCTCCTTGGCCAGGGCTTCGGTGTCGGCGATGCGCTTGAGGATATACTCTTTATTGATGTTGCGGAGCTTGATCTCCGCCACAAACTCCGCCTGCACCTGGTCGATGCCGAAGCCGATCATCAGGTTGGGGATGACCTCGGCGTCGGACTCGGTCTCGCGGATGATTTTGATGGCCAGGTCGATGTCCAGGAGGATCTTTTT
>DVGD01000229.1 GCA_018712905.1 Candidatus Avoscillospira stercoripullorum
GAGCTGGCAATGGGGTTGACCTGAAACTGTGTCTCTTCAATGGCGCGGTGCACCCGCTCCTTGAGGGCGTCGCTCACATTGGCCGAGTTGTTGAGCACCCGAGATACGGTGGAAATGCTCACCTTTGCCCGCTCCGCCACATATTTGATATTCACATTGTGTCCCATGCGCCATCGCCTCCTGGGTTATGCTGCCCGGCGGCCTGCCGCCGGGCCCATTCCTCTATTTTAATATAGCATTATTTGGCCAATTTGTAAACGGATTCCACTTTTTTCATCCCTGGCGATCCAACAATTGCCGCATCATGGCCACGGCCTTTTGGATTTCCCCTTCCCAGGCGCCGTTGCCCACGTCCCACATCTCGGTGACGAAGCGGCGCACGCCGCACTGCCAGGCCGTCTCGATGCCCTTGGGGAAGTCCACGTGGCCGGTGCCGAAGGGTACCTCCCGGAACACGCCCGGCACAGTCTCCTTCAAGTGCATGGCGCACAAATGTCCCTTGCCGGTTCGGATGTCGTCTTCCACGCTGGTTCCATAGGTCTTGGCGGCGTTGGTGAGGTTTCCGAGGTCGGGGTAGACCGTGAGATAGCTGCTGTCGGCCAGGGCGACATACTCCATGGCCTTTTCCACGGTGTTCATAAAGGGCGTCTCCATGGTTTCAAAGCCCAGCACCACGCCATGGCGGGCGGCCAGCTCCGTAGACCGAAGGATATTCTCGGTGAAGCGCTTCCTGGTCTCGGCGCTTCCCTGTTCATAGTAGACGTCGTAGCCCGCCAGCTGGATGGTGCGAACGCCCAGATCGTCGGCCAGCTCGATGGCCTGCTCCATGATCTCCAGGCTCCGGGCAACGGTGGCGGGGTCGCTGCTGCCCAGGGGGTACTTGCGGTGGCCGCTCAGGCAGATGCTGCGGATGGGCAGCGCCGCGTCGTACATGGCCTTGACCAGCGCCAGGCGCTCGGACTTCGTCCAGGTGAGGCGCTGGAGCTTTTGGTCACTCTCGTCGATGCTCAGCTCCACATAGTCGTAGCCAAGCTTCTTGGCCGCCGCCAGCTTTTCCGGCAGGGTAAACTGGTTGGGCATGGCCTTTTCATAAAGTCCCAGAAGATATTGCGCCATGGCTGCTTCCTCGCCTCAGCAGCCGACCATGACGTGGAGAATCACGTCGTCGGTGACCTGCATGCCCTCCCGGGCGACGGTGGAGATGGCAGCCACGGTCTCGGCCAGGGTGTCCTTCACCAGGCCTTCGCCGCTTCCGAAGGTTCTGTTCTTCTCGGTGAGGTGGATGGCCAGGAGAGCCGCGTCCACAGCGGAGGCAATCTTGGCCGCGCAGGAGGACTTGGCGCCGTCGCAGAGCACGCCGCCCACATTGCCGATGGTGCACAGCACCACATTGCCGATCTCAGAAACAGAGCCGCCCTTGAGGTACATCATGCCCGCACCGGCGGCAGCGCCGGCGCTGATGGCGCCGCAGTAGGCGGAGAGCCGGCCGATGTCGCGCTTTTCATAGGCGGCGGTGAGGTTGCTCACGCACAGCGCGCGCAGCAGCTGCTCCTCGCTGGCGCCCATCTCCTTGGCCAGCGCCACCACAGGCAGCGACACGGTCATGCCCTGGTTGCCGCTGCCGGAGTTGATGACCACGGGCAGCTCGCAGCCGCCCATGCGGGCGTCGGAGCCGGCGGCGGGGAGGGCGCGCGCCATGACCTCGAAGCTCTTGCCGTAGTTCTCCACCAGGGTCTTGCCCACGTTGGCGCCGTAGGTCTCGGTGAGGCCGACTTCGGCGATCTTGGAGTTATATTCCACCTGGCGCTTGAGAAGATCGGCTACGTCCCCGAGCTTGACCTCGTTGGCAAAGGCCACGATGTCGTCGAGATTGAGGAGCTGGTAGATGTTCTCATCGTCGTCGTCTTCCTCGTCGCCGGCCTTCTCCTGCATCAGCACCTGGCCGTTCTTCTCAATGCGGATGATGTTGGTGTGGGTGTGCATGATTTCAACCAATGCGCTGTCGGTGCCGGCGGTCATCTCCACGATGATGTGGAGCTTGGCCTTGTTCTCGGAGAGCTTCACATGACAGATCTTCTTCTCCAGGAGCTCGCGCACCTTGGCGCGGTCTTCGTCGGTGACGGAGGTGAGCACCTCCAGCTCCCGGGCGGGATCGCCGCCCACGGCGCCGATGAGGGTGGCAGCTTCAATGCCCCGGAGGCCGCCGGTGGCGGGCACCACCACGCCCTTGACGTTCTTGACGATGTTGCCGCTGCAGGTGGACACCACCTGCTCGGGGAACTTGCCCAGGACTTCCCGCGCCTTGGCGGCGGCGTAGGCGATGGCGATGGGCTCGGTGCAGCCCAGGGCGGGGATGAGTTCCTTGTTCAGGATCTTGATATAGCTGTCATAAACCTTCTGATTCATGGTTGTTTCTCCTTTTTTCTCTAGCAATCACTGAAATACGTCCCAGACATTGGCCAGGGCGTCGATGGTGGCGCGGTAGCGGGCATACTTTTCCTCGTAGATTTCCTTCATCTCCGGCCGGGGATAGACGGTCTCGCGGACGGCCACCGCCTGGTCGGCGGCAGCCTCGTAGCTTTCAAACACGCCCGTGCCCACGCCCGCGGCGATGGCGGCGCCCAGGATGCCCTGCTCCTCGCAGGCCACGGTCTCAATGGGGATCTGGAGGGCGTCGGCAAAGATCTGCACCCACACCTTGGAATTGGCCGCGCCGCCGGCCAGACGGATGGCCTTGGGGGCGGGACGGTTCTTTAGAAGGCGCTTGACGTGGGTCATGTGGGAGAAGACGATGCCCTCATAGACGGCGCGGAGCATATGCGCCTTGGTGTTGAAGTCGGTGAGGCCGATGAAGGTGCCTCTGGCTTGGGCGCTCTCGTTGGAGCCGTTGAGGAAGGGCAGGAAGATGACCTTGAGGGAGGCCGGGTCAGTCTCCTCCACCCAGCGGTTGGTGAGGTCGTAGATGCTGCCGCCCTTGGCCTTGCATTCGGCGCGCTCGTAGGAGAGGAGATTGTTGATGAACCACTCCATGTTGCCCGCGGAGGTGGGGCTGCTCTCCTCGATGAGGAAGTAGCCGGGGATGCAGTACATGGAGTTGAGAGACACGGTGCCGTTGGTGATGGGGGCGCGGGTGATGAACTCGTTGATGCTCCAGGTGCCGGCGATCATGCACAGCGCCTCGGGGTTGTCAACGCCCACCGCCAGGCCGCAGGCGTCCACGTCGAACATGCCGGCGGCGCAGGGGGTGCCCACGGCCAGGCCGGTCTGGGCGGCCGCCGCCTCGGTGACGCCGCCGCAGATCTGGGCGGAGTAGCAAAGGGGCGGGAGCTTGTCGTAAACCTCCTGAAGGCCAAAGAGCGCCATGAGCTCCTTGTCGTACTGGAACGTGGTCATATTCACCAGATTGCCGCCGGAGAGGGCGGTATACTCACCGCCCGCCACGCCGGTGAGGCAGAAACGGATATAGTCGTTGATGGAGAAGACCCAGCGGGTGCGCTGGAGGGCTTCGGAATCGTGATCCCGGATCCAGGCCAGCAGCGCCACGGGCTGGCAGGCCAGGATGTCCTGGAAGGTCTTCGCAAAGACCTTCTCCTTGGTGCCGTCCTGGCTCCACTGCTTCACGTACTCCCACGCCCGGGTGTCGGTGGAGAGGATGCCCCGGTAGGAGGGACGCCCCTGGGCGTCCACCATATAGAGTCCCTTGCCGTGGCCGGAGAAGGACACGCCGCGGATCTCCTTGGGGTCGATGCCGGCCTTCGCGATGGCGCCGCGGATGACCTTGGCGTTCTGGCTCCACAGCTCGTCCATGTCGCGCTCGGTGAAGCCTGCCTGGGGGGTGAGGTTGTGCACCGGCTCCTTGGCCACGGCCAGAATGTTGCCGTTTTCGTCCACGATGCCGGCCTTGACGAAGGTGCCGCCGTTGTCAATGCCCATGAGATAAGCCATATGCTTGCTCCTTTCGAATTACTTGCCGCCGCTGGCGGAATTGCCCAGCTGGACGCGCCCCTCGTCGGTGAGGGTGGCGCGGTAGAGCTCGTACCACTCCGCCCGGGAGAGGGTCACATCGCTGGCCATTAAGATGTCGGTCAGGCGCTCGGGGCTGGTGGTGCCCACCATGGGCTGGATCTTGGCCGGGTGGCGGAGGATCCAGGCGACGGCCAGGGCGGAGACGGAAACGCCCTTCTCCGCGGCCATGCGCTTGGCCACGGCGTTGAGGGTGGGGTAGCTGTCGTCCTCCATGAACACGCCGCCGTAGAAGCGCACCTGGAAGGGCGACCAGGCCTGGAGGGTCATGCCCTGCATGCGCATGTAGGTGAGGATGGAGCCGGTGTGCTGGAGGTTGTCGGCGTCGTTGAGCTTGATGGAGTTGGTCTCGTCGATGACCTCGGTGTGCGCCACGCTCAGCTGCATCTGGTTGACAATGAGCTTTTGGGGCAGGCACGACTGGAGGTACATTAAGTCCATGGTCTTGAAGTTGCTCACGCCGAAGTGGCGCACCTTGCCCTGCGCCTGGAGGGTGGTGAAGGCCTCGGCCACCTCATCGGGCTCGATGAGGGTGTCGGGATGGTGGAGGATGTAGGTATCCAGGTAGTCGGTGCCAAGGCGCTTTAGGCTCCCGTCCACCGACTCCAAGATGTGCTGCCGGGAGGTATCCAGGTAGAGGGTTTTCTCGCTGTCGCGGATGAGGGTGCACTTACTCTGCAAATAGATCTTCTCCCGCAGGCCGGGATGCGCCTTAAGCACCTGGCCGAAGCACGCCTCCGAGGCGCCGAAGCCGTAGACGTCGGCGTGGTCAAAGTAGTTTAGGCCGTGCTCCACGGCGGTCATCACCAGGGTGTCGGCGTTTTCCTGGCTCTTGCGGCACATGCGCATGCAGCCCAGGGCAATTTCCGAGGCCTCCATGCCGCTGCCGCCCAGATGAATGGTCTTCATGGTCTGTCCCCCAAATTTGAAATCGTTTTCACATTTTATTCCACAAAATCCCCCAAAAAGGGGGGCAAACATGGCAAACGCCGCGCCGGCAGCCAATCGTCCGGAGCGATTCTCTGTCGGCGCGGCAATTGGATGAGAATTGCGCGATGAAATTAGCCGTAGCAGCAAGCACCCTGTAGGGGCGGATTATATATCCGCCCCTGGCAGTTCCGTCTTTGAATCTGCCTTCCCGGGCGCATATGCAATGCGCCCCTACATCCATGGCCGGAAGCGCACTGCACCCTGTAGGGGCGGCTATCAGCCGCCCGCTGCAGGCAGTTGCGATTCCCGCTACCTTCCCCACAACGCACTGCGGCACGGGCGGGGATAAACCCCGCCCCTACGGCAAATCCGAGAGCGTGTCTGTAGGGGCGGGCTTTATTGCCCGCCCGTGGGGCAGTCGCGATTTCCATAAGGCTTCCCCACAACGCTACC
>DVGD01000230.1 GCA_018712905.1 Candidatus Avoscillospira stercoripullorum
CATGCTCGGACACGGGTGTGTATGAAGATTTCTACATTGAGCCCGTTTTCCGCGGCAAAGGCATTGCTCGAAAGTTAGCCCAGGCGGCGCAAACGTGGTGCAAGGAGCAAGGCATCGAAAGTTTGACGGTATGCTGTGCTCCATGTGATGAAAAAATGTACCAAGCCCTCGGATTTGAGATTGCCTTGGGAACAACCTTCGCACATCTAGCATAATGGACGCAATGGCGAAGGATTTCCATAAGTGCTCGAAATAAGCTGGATAATGCAAAAGATGCAGGGATTGACGTCCCTGCATCTTTTTGTCAAGATTGCCTTGTAGGGGTTGATCTCCTAATCGACCCGCGGCGCGTAAGCAGCTTGCCAGCGGCGGCGGCATGAGGGCATGCCGCCCTACGATGCGGTGCGGATTTGCAGTGCACCCGTAGGGGTCGATGTCCGCATCGACCCGCGGGCGGCATGATAGCCGCCCCTACGGACTTATCTCGCTTATTTCGAAGGCTGGCTGGCAAGCTCGGCCATCACCTGGGGAATGTCGATTCCCTGGGGGCACTCGGATTTGCAGGCGCCGCAGCCTACGCAGTCGGCGGGCTTTCCTTCGCCGGGGAGCTCCTCGAGCTTTCGCAGCGCACCGGCGCCGTCGATCTTCCAGCGGTTGTAGATCTCCAGTACGGCGGGAATGTCAATCCCGGCCGGACAGCCGTCGCAGCAGTAGCGGCAGGCGGTACAGGGCACCGTCACCTCACTGCGATACGCAGCACAGGCCTTAAAGAGCAGCGCCTCTTCCTCATCGGTGAGAGCGCGCTCGTCGGCGTAGGTGGCCACATTATCCTGGATCTGCTCCAGGTTGGACATGCCGCTCAGCGCCACCTGTACGCCCTCCAGGCGCTTGAGCCAGCGGAATGCCCAGGACGGGATGCTCCAGTCCGGGTGCTCTGCCTTCAGCATGGCGGCGCTCTCCGGCGAGAGCTTGGCCAGACGGCCGCCCCGCACCGATTCCATGACCATCACCGGAAGTCCCTTGGCTGTGATTCGGCTGTACTCCTCCTTGGCCGTACCGTAGAGCCAATCGTAGTAATTGAGCTGGATCTGCACGAAGTCCCAGTCGTTCTCCCCCAGCATCCGCGAAAGCACCTCAGGGCTTGCATGGGAGGAAAAGCCGAAGCTGCGGATCCGTCCCTTGGCCTTCTGCTCCCGGAAATAGTCGATACAGCCGCATCCCAGGTAATTTTCCACGTTGCCGTCCCCCACCGCATGGAGGAGGTAGAAGTCGACATAGTCCGTCTTGAGCCGGGTAAGCTGCTCTTCAAACTGGGCGCGGTAGTCGGGATTGGCATGGTAGTTGAACTTGGTGGCCAGGTGGTAGCTACCCCGGTCATAGTCCTGGAGCGCCTGCCCCAGAAAGACCTCCGACGTGCCGCTGTGATAGTTATAGGCCGTGTCAAAATAGTTGATTCCATGGGCAATGGCATAGTCCACAATGGCCTTGGCACGGGGGTAGTCAATGGGTGCGCCGGCCTTGTCCTCCTGGGTGGGCAAGCGCATATTGCCCAAGCCCAGACGGGACAGGCCGATTCCGCGGAACTGTTTATAAATCACACGGATCCCTCCAAACTTCTTTCGTCTTACAACCATCATACCCCATCTCTCTCCATCGTGCAAGAACAAAGAAAATGCGGGACGCTCCCTCTTTCGGCAGCGTCCCGCAGATGAATAAAATTTAGAAAATACCTTCGGCCAGCATGGCGTTGGACACCTTGATGAAGCCGGCCACGTTGGCGCCGACGACCAGATTGCCCTCCATGCCGCAGTCCTTGGAGGCATTGTAGGAGTTGTGGAAGATGTTCACCATGATCTCCTTGAGCTTCTTATCCACTTCCTCGAACGTCCAGGAGAAGCGCTGGGAGTTCTGGCTCATCTCCAGGCCGGAGGTAGCCACACCGCCGGCGTTGGCCGCCTTGGCAGGCCCAAAGAGCACGCCGTGTGCCAGCAGATATTCAATGGCTTCGGGGGTGGAGGGCATGTTGGCACCCTCTGCCACCACGGTGACGCCGTTGGCCACCAGCGCCTTGGCGTCATCCTCATGGAGCTCATTCTGGGTGGCGCAGGGCAGCGCGATGTCGCAGGGGATCTTCCAGACGTCGCTTCTGTTGTCGCCGTAGGTGGCGCCGGGCACGCGCTTGGCATACTCGCTGATGCGGGCGCGCTCCACTTCCTTGATATGCTTCATCACATCCAGGTTGATGCCGTTGGGATCATAGACATAGCCCTTGGAGTCGGACATGGTGACCACCTTGGCGCCCAGCTGCATGGCCTTCTGGGCGGCATAGATGGCGACGTTGCCGGCGCCGGAGATGACCACGGTCTTGCCCTCCAGGCTCTCGCCCTTCATGCACTTGAGCATCTCCTCCACAAAGTAGAGAAGGCCATAGCCCGTGGCCTCGGTACGAGCAAGGCTGCCGCCGAAGGCAAGACCCTTGCCGGTGAGGACGCCGGTGAAGTTATTCTTGAGGAACTTATACTGACCAAACAGGTAGCCGATCTCCCGGCCGCCCACGCCGATGTCGCCGGCGGGGACGTCCACATCCGCGCCGATGTAGCGATGGAGCTCCGTCATAAATGCCTGGCAGAAGCGCATGATCTCGGCGTCAGACTTGCCCTTGGGGTCGAAGTCACTGCCGCCCTTGCCGCCGCCCAGAGGGAGGCTCGTGAGGCTGTTCTTGAAAATCTGCTCAAAGCCCAGGAACTTGATGACCGAACGGGTAACGGTGGGATGGAAGCGAAGACCGCCCTTGTATGGGCCGATGGAAGAGTTGAACTGGCAGCGATAGCCGCGGTTCACGCGCACCTTGCCGGCGTCATCCACCCAGGCCACGCGGAAGCTCACCATGCGATCCGGCTCCACCAGCCGCTCCATAATGCCGTTAGCCTCCAGCTCAGGATGCTTCTCCACGTAGGGCTGCAGGGAGTCAAACACTTCATAAACCGCCTGTAGGAACTCCTTGTCGGTGGAATTCCGGTTTGCAGTCTCATCATACACACGTTTGAGATACTCGTTGGTCAGCATGTCTTGGTCTCCAATCCTTATGGTATAGCCGCCGACACCATATATAGTATAGTTCTTCAGCCGCTAACCTAAATTATAGCCACTTCGTCCCCATGTGTCAATGAAGCGCTGACAAAGATCCTTGTCCAGCCGACGACTTTAGTCGATTTCACAAATTTTTCGAAAATTTCAAAAAATTCTTGTGAATTCCGTCGCATACTATACAGTAATATGCATTCCTCTTCCCTTCCGATCTCCGCGATCAGTCGAGTTTCAGATCCCCTTCCTTGATCCAGCCGAGTTTTCGCAAGAGAAGCCCCAGCAGCGGGCAAATCACAGCGGGCAGCACGAAGCAGATGAGGATCAGTCCTGCCCAGTCCCAGGAGGTAATGGCGGCCTTGACGCCGGCTTCCATGTCCCGCACCCAGCCGGTGTAGACGCCGATCTGTCCCACGAAGCCGCAGGTGCCCATACCAGCGGCCACAGCATCGCCATTCATCTCCAGATGGAACAGGCATGTGGCCAGGGGGCCTGTGATGGCCGAGGTGAGGATGGGCGGAATCCAAATCCGGGGGTTTTTCACAATATTGCCCATCTGGAGCATGGAGGTACCAATGCCTTGGGACACCAGGCCGCCCCACCTGTTTTCCCGGAAGCTCATCACCGCAAAGCCCACCATCTGGGCGCAGCAGCCGGCCACAGCCGCGCCGCCGGCCAGTCCCGCAATGGTGATGGCATGGCAGATGGCAGCGCTGGAGATGGGCAGCGTCAGCGCGATGCCCACCAGCACCGAGACCACCATGCCCATCCAGAAGGGCTGGAGCACCGTGGCCATGTTGATGAGGGTGCCGACGGATTTGGCCGCCCGGCCGATGGCAGGCGCCCACCACATGGACAGCGCACAGCCCAGGAGGATGGTCACCAGAGGCGTCACCAGGAGATCCACCTTGGTCTCCTTGCTCACCAGCTTTCCCACCTCCGCCGAGAGGATGGCAATAATCAGCACGGACAATGGTCCTCCTGCCCCGCCTGCCTGGTTGGAGGCATAGCCCACCGCCGCCAGGGAAAAGAGCACCAGCGGCGGCGCCTTTAGGGCATAGCCGATGGCAATGGCCATGGCTGCGCCGGACATGGCACTGGCAAAGCTGCCAATCTCCTCCAGCATGGGGATCCCCAGCTGACTCCCCAGGGTGTCCAGGATGGTGCCGATGAGCAGCGAGCAGAACAAGCCCTGCGCCATGGCGCCCAAAGCATCAATGCCATAGCGCCGCAGAGAGATCTCCACGTCCTTCTTGCGGCAGAACGCCCGAAATTTTGAAAGCATGTTTCTTCCCTCTTTCTTTCGTCACATTGCTCCCATTATAGTGTTTTGTCAGCTGTCTTGTCAATTGACTGAGTGAAGAAAAACCCTCCGGGGATCGGAGGGTTTTTGGTGATGTTTTCAAGATTTGCTCCAGAAGCAGATGTTGAGATCCACGTTGGTGGAGATTCCGGGCACAGCGCCCTCATTGGTATACTGCCACATCTGGAAGTCATAGACAAAGGTAGGCGTCTGTTCATACTGGGCAAGCCAGAAGATATGATCCTTGAGGCTCAGGAGGTTAAACTGCTGATAGCCGTAGGCCTGATTGAAGTAGATGCCGCCTCGCAGACCGGCCTCCTCCACCCGCTCGCAGAACGCCTTGGCGCAGGCTGTGAGCAGGAGCATATTCATCTCGTTGGTGCGCGCCGAGGTGGAGGATACCTCCTCCCAGTCGAAGATCACAGGATAAGTGATGTGGTAGGGCTCCAGCTCCTTGAGGACAAAATCAGCCTCCTCCACCGCCTCTTCCTCGGTGAGCGCCTGGGAGAAGAAGTACACGCCCACGTCAATTCCGGCTGCTTGAGCGCCCTCGATGTTTCTCACAAAGAATTCATCCAGCGCCAGCTCCCCGGTGACATAGCCGCGATAGCCCAGGCGGATGATGGCAAACTCGATGCCTGCCTCCTTCACCTGCTGCCAATCGATTTCACCCTGGTGGGAGGAGACGTCGATGCCGGGAACGCCCTCGCAGGTATCGCTCTCATAATAACGGATGCCGTCTTGTTCGAAAAACTTCTCCGGCTCATAACGGTTGCGGGGCAGACCCTCCAGGGCGTCTGGAATGATGCTCTCCTCTACCTCTTGCTCTATGGTAGGATCGTCCTCTAAAGTCTCATCGGTTTTTCCGATCTGTGCCGTATCGCTGTAGTGAAACAGCGTCTTGATTCCGCTTAAAACGCCCCAGGCTATGGCCGCCACCAACAGCAGCGACAAAAGGAGCAGGATGATCGTCAAGCCGCGGCTGCGGCGCTTGCGTTCCTTCATTGCGTTCTCCTTACATGGTTAGATCCCTGTCCGGCGCTGCCATCCCCGGCTTCGCAGCGGTTTTGCGCAATTTTCAGACAGTCTTCTTTCAATTATAGCATATTCTCCCCCATTCGCCAAGCCCCCAACCGATTTCCAGTGAAGTTGGTGGAAATCCAAAAAACTCATTGAGAATTTGACTGAAATACTGTATAATAAACAAAATAAGATTCACCAAGGAGGGATCCGCATGCCCGGACGTGAGTTTGATGAATATGAGCGCGATGAAGAGATGCTGGAAAGCCGGCGGCTCAAGCGCTTGGAAATGAAACGGAAGCGGAAGATCCAGCAGCGAATTGTGCTGGGTGTCGCTTTATTGGCACTCGTCGTGATTATTTTGCTGATTGTCAAGGGCTGCTCCGGCAAGGAGAAGGAAAAGCCCCAGGATACCGAGCAGGACAATCAGCAGCAAGAAGAAGTGGTGACGCCGCCGCCCGCTGATCCCGATGTCACCGCCACCCTGGCCGCCGTGGGCGACATCATGGCCTATCAGAGTCAGATCGACGCCGCCCAGCAGGATGATCTCACCTATAACTTCAAGGACGCCTTCTCTGCCGTCTCTGCCTACACCGCCAGTGCCGACATCACCGTGGGCAATCTGGAGCTCAATATGCTGGGCACCACGCCCTATTCCGGCAGTCCCACCGCCGCGCCCTACTTCAACGCTCCCGAGATTTTGGCGCAGAACCTCAGCGACATTGGCTTTGACATCCTCCAGACCGCCAACACCTATTCCATTATGAACGGCATTAACGGCCTCTCCTCCACCATGCGCCTGCTCAACGAGGCCGGAATTGACGCCGTGGGTACCCACACCTCCGACCCCGGCACCACCGGCGGCGTGATTACCCGGGAGGTCAACGGCATCAAGTTCGCCTTTATCGCCTTTACCAAGGGCGTCAACAACATGACGCTGCCCCTCAACTCGGAGTACTGCGTGGATCTTCTCTATACCGACTACAATACCGACTACAAGATCGTCGATTCCACCGGCATTCTCGAGCGGGTGGATGCCGCCAAGGCCACCGACCCCGATGTCATTGTAGCCATGCTCCACTGGGGCTCGGAATATGAGACCTCCATCAGCGACACCCAGAAGGACATCCGGGATCTGCTCTTCAAGAATGGCGTGGATGTGATCCTGGGCAGCCACAGCCACGTGGTCAGCCCCATGGAAATGGTCACCGTGGAGACCACCGAGGGCGAAAAGAAGGACTGCTTCGTGGCCTACAGCCTGGGCAACTTCTTCTCCGACATGTCCAGCAAGCAGTACGCCATGGAGAGCGTCATCCTCAATCTGGAGTTCACCAAGAGCGGCGAGACCGGCGAGACCACCATCTCCAATGTGAACTACACGCCCCTCTATATCCTCGACCAGGGCGCCGACGCCGATGTGCGCTTCCAGGTGCTGCCCATCCGCACGGCTTTGGGCACCAGCCTCTTCGACGATTACAAGACCCAGATGGAAGAGGCCATCACCCACCTCAAGACCAACACCAACTCCCTGTACGATTCCGGGAACTAAATCACAACGTCAAAAGGACGCAGGCTTTCAAAGCCTGCGTCCTTTTGATTGCAGCATGTTTTATTCCCAGGTCGCCCAGATCTCCGGGCAGTAGCCCACGGTGGCCTTGGCGCCGTTGCGAACAATGGGGCAGCGCATGAGCTTGGGGTTTTCAAAGACCTTGTCCTCCTTGGCCACGGCATCGTCCATATAGCGCATCAGGTCAATGGCAGGATCCTTCTTGTCCCAGTCAATGAGCTGGTCAATGCCACCCACGGCGCGGAGTACCTGGTCAAATTCTCGGCCGGAGAGGCCGTATTTCAAAAGGTCAATGCTCTGGAACTTGATTCGCCGCTCCTTGAAATACCGCTCGGCTTTTTTGGTGTCGAAGCTCTTGGTAGAGCCAAAGATTTGGATGTTCATGGATATTGCACCTCCATCAGGCAAAGTCCCTTGGCCGGTACGGTGACGCCGGCCATGGCACGGCGGCCTGTTTGAAAGATTTCATCGATTTCCGACGGCGCCATGGTTCCCTCCCCCGCGGCCAGCAGCGTTCCCACCAGGATTCGAACCATATGGTAGAGAAAGCCGTCGCCGGTGAAGGTCAGCTGGAGCTCCTGCCCCACCTCCTCCAGGCGGATCTCCCGCAGGGTGCGGACGGTGGATTTCTTGCTCCGCTTTAAGGAGGAAAAGGCCAAGAAGTCGTGGGTGCCCAGCAGATGCGCAGCGGCTTCCTCCATTTTCCCAAGATCCAGTGCGGCGGGATAGGGGTAGACGTACTTTCGCTCAAAGACGCATGGCGCGTCGCTGTGGAAAATCCGGTAGCGGTAGACCTTCTCCAGGGCGTTATAGCGGCTGTGAAACCGCTCCGGCACCGCCATAACTTCTTTGACGCCGATGTCCTCGGGAAGATACCGGCGCAGATATGTCAAAATCTCCTGGGGTGCCATGGCTGTGCCGGCATGAAAATTGGCCACCTGCCCCAAGGCGTGGACGCCTGCGTCGGTGCGGCCGGAGCCGATGACCTCCACCGGCGTACCCACCATGCGGCCTAACACCTGCTCGAGCTTTCCCTGAATGGTATTGTCGCTGTCCCCCAGCCGCTGCCAGCCCCGGTAGCGGCTGCCGTCGTAGCAGAGATCCAGACGGAAATTAGGCATGATATTCCTCCGATAAAATGGCGCGTGCTTCCTGGGCGGTGTCCGCCGAAAATAGAAATACACCCATATAATTATACACTTCCACGTGATCGTGTTTCGTTCTGATGGTATACATTGCAGCACTTCCTTTTCGTTCTGCTGTCAGTATACCAAATGATATGTCCTATAATTGGGACATGAAGTATCCGCCCCGGCGGGCAGAGACCCGGGGGGCGGAAAAACCTTTATCGGTTGAGAATGCGCCAGACAATGGCGCTGAGCTCCGCCCGGGAGAGCGCACGATCAGGGCGGAAGGTACGGTCGGTATAGCCATCGGTGATGCCGTTGTCGTAGAGGGCGTGCACATACCAGTCATCGGTATCGGTGAAAGGAGAGGTCTCACTCTGCGGCGTGAGCCCCAGGGCGTTGACCACCACCTTGGCCATGAGCTGCCGGGACATGTTCACATCGAGATCGGTGATGTCCCCGCGGTCGATGATCCCCTGATCCAAGGCCAGGTTGAGATAGCCCCGCGCCCAATGGGATGCCACCCGTTCGGGTTCCTCAAAGCCCGCTGCCAGGAGAATCATCTTCAGCGCTTCGCCGGTGGTGACATATTGGCTCGGCCGGAAGGTATGGTTGCTATAGCCATTGACCACGCCGTCCATATAGAGATCATAGACATAGGAATAGAACCAGTCATCGGTGGAGACGTCGGTAAACACGGTACTGAGATCCACCGGGTGCTGCGGCTCTAAGGCAGCGGGATCGTCGCCCTCGTTCTCATCTTCACTGGGGATCTCGCCGTTCTCGCCCCAGCGGGCATAGACTGTAAGGTCGTCCACCACCACGGTGTCTTCGGTGATCTGAGTACCGTCGGTGGTAAACCAGCCAGTGAACGCCTCAGTCTCATGGGTGGCGGAGAAGAGGGGCGAATAGGTGGATCCGTCCACATAGAAGGCGATATCCACATCCACCGAACCGCCGTTGCCGTCGTAAATCAGGTAGCTAATCTTCTGATCCGTGTCATCCAGGGCATAGGCGCCGTAGAGGAAGAGCTTGATCTCCCGGATTCGGCGAAGCACCAGAATGTCGTTGACTTCGGTACCCACATGGCACCAGACGCCCATGGCGCTGGCCAGCTCATTCTCCGAATAGCCGCCATCGATCAGCAGCCGCGCCAGGCGGCTGCTGGAGGTCATCCAGGAGCTGCCGACATTGAAGGTAAAGCTAATCAGCGCGTCAAACTGCGTGTCGCTCAGGGTGATGGAATATGTAGAGAGGAAGGTATTGAGTTTCTCCTCCATCTC
>DVGD01000231.1 GCA_018712905.1 Candidatus Avoscillospira stercoripullorum
CCGCAGTCCCGGTTGATGTTCACGCCGTCTGGACGGTCATTGATAATGGCCGCGCTGATATTATAGCGATTGAACAGCCGCTGGGCAGTGGTCGATGCCGCGCCATTGGCGCAGTCAATGAGCACATGGAGATCTGAAAGCTCCGAAACTGTAGAGGCCAAATGGCGGATATAGTATTCCGATGCCGGAAGTCCCTCCAGCAGCCGGCCGAGCGCCTCTCCCTTTTCCACGGCCAAGGGCTCGTCGGAGAGCACCAACGCCTCAATCTCTTCCTCCAGATCGTCGCTGAGCTTAAAGCCCTGAGAAGAGAAAATCTTGATGCCGTTATACTCGTAGGGATTGTGGGAAGCAGAAATCATCACGCCTGCATCCGCATGGTAGAACACCGTGAGATACGCCACGGCAGGCGTGGGCAGTACACCAAGATGCACCGCATTGGCGCCGCTGGCACAGAGACCGGCGACCAGCGCACCCTCCAGCATATCCGAGGAAATGCGGGTGTCCTTGCCCAGGACAACTGTCGGCGCACTGCCTTTGGCGCGGCGAAGGCAGATGGCGGTGGCCTGACCGACGCGGTAGGCCAAATCACAAGTCAACGTTTCGTTGGCAATGCCACGAATACCGTCCGTTCCGAATAATTTACCCATGGTTCATTCTCCTATCAAAGCTCAATTGCTCGGGATTGCCCTGGGGTGCCGTCCGATGGAGATGGGCATAGGCCTTCTCCGTCACGCAGCGCCCTCTGGGGGTACGGGTGAGAAACCCAATCTGCATCAGGTAGGGCTCATAGACGTCTTCCAGCGTCACAGCCTCTTCCCCGATGGTGGCGGCCAGCGTTTCCAGCCCCACGGGGCCGCCGTGGTAGTTATCCATGATAGAGGTGAGCATCCGCCGGTCGGTGGCATCCAGACCCAGATGATCTATCTCCAGGCAGCTCAGGGCGTGATCCGCTGCAGCGCGCGTGATGACGCCCTCGTGATAAATCTGCGCAAAGTCCCGGACGCGGCGGAGCATCCGGTTGGCAATGCGCGGCGTTCCCCTGGAGCGCGAGGCGATTTCCACGGCACCCTCCGGGTCAATTTCCATGCCCAGCAGCGCTGCGGAACGCGTGACAATTTTTGCAAGCTCCTCGGTGGTATAGAGCTCCAGACGCAGGGAGACGCCGAAGCGATCCCGCAGGGGGCTTGAAAGCTGCCCTGCCCGGGTGGTGGCGCCGATGAGGGTGAAGCGCGGCAAATCCAGGCGGATCGAGTTGGCAGAAGGTCCCTTGCCCACGATGATGTCGATGGCAAAGTCCTCCATGGCGGGATACAAGATCTCCTCCACGGCGCGGTTGAGCCGGTGGATTTCGTCAATAAACAGAATGTCCCCGGGATTGAGGTTGGTCAACAGCGCAGCCAAATCCCCTGCCTTTTCAATGGCGGGGCCGGAAGTGATGCGAATCTGCACGCCCATCTCGTTGGCAATGACGCCGGCCAGCGTGGTCTTTCCCAGGCCAGGAGGGCCATAGAGCAAAACATGATCCAACGGTTCATTGCGCCGCCGCGCTGCCTCGATATAGACGGAGAGATTTCCCTTTGCCTTTTCCTGGCCTGTATAATCAGAGAGCAGCTTTGGCCGCAGGCTCACCTCTCCATCGTCCAGCGGCGTCAGAGATGTGGTAACCAGCGGTGCATCAAATTCCTGTGAAAATTCCAAGCTCATGCCCATACTCCTTTACTGCCGCACCATGGCACGCAGGCCGCGGCGGACAATCTCTTCCACCGGTAGTGACTCCACATCCAAGCCCTTGAGCGCTATCCCGATTTCGCTCTGGGAATATCCCAGGGCGGCAAGTGCCGCAGCTGCTTCGCTTGCCTTGGAACCGGGCGCCACCACAGCAGAGGCCGGCATTGAGGCGTCCAGACTGGTGAGCTCCCCTGCCAGCTTATCGCGCAGCTCCAGAATGATCCGCTGCGCCATTTTCTTGCCCACGCCCTGGGCGCGCATGAGCGCCTTTTCATCTCCTGTCATCACCGCCAGGGCAAACTGCTCTGGCGTGGTGCTGGATAAAATGGCCAGTGCCGCCTTGGGACCCACGCCGGAAACGCCCAGCAGCCGCTGGAAGCTGGTCAGCTCCTCCCTGGTGGAAAAGCCGAAGATGTCAAAGGCGTCCTCCTTGATGTTGCAATAGGTATAGAGCTTTTGCTGTTTTCCCATCTGTAGCTGAGAAAGCGTATAGCCTGTGGTATGGCAGGCATAGCCAACGCCGCCGATATCCAGTACGGCCAGATTGGCTTCCATGGCGGCGACAATGCCGTTGAGATAGTAAAACAAAGGGATCCCCTCCTACTATGGTATGCAGCGAAGCAGGCTGGTAGACGATCTGGCATGGCAAAGTGCCACGGCTATGGCATCCGCAGCGTCATCGGGTCTGGCCACTGCCTTCATATGCAGAAGCCGGCGGGTCATGTCCATGACCTGATGCTTGGTGGCATTGCCATAGCCCACCACAGACTGCTTGATCTGCATGGGCGTATATTCATGGATCGGCAGCCCCTTTTGTGCCGCGGCCAGAAGAATCACGCCTCTGGCGTGGGATACCCCGATGCCTGTGGTCACATTGTGTCCCCAGAACAGCTCCTCTATGGCCATGGCGTCCGGTGTAACCTGCTCCATGAGCTGAACCATGTCCTCATAGATGACCTGAAGCCGCTGGGGAAAGGCCAGCTCCGGCGGCGTGGTGATGACGCCATATTGCCTGAGGGCATAGTTGCTCCGATCCGACACCACCACGCCAAAGCCGATGGTGGCATACCCGGGATCAATACCGAGAATCACCATGGCTCAGCGGTAAAAGGCCAGCCAATAGCAGGTGCCTAAAAATGCAAACAGAACGACCAGCACAAGAACCCAGGCGAGAATGATATGGCTGCGGGGACGGGGTGTATAGCCTTGGCTCTCCTCTTCCTGTTGCAGCGTGCTAAAATGTTCCAGATCTTCCGGTGTATGTTCCATAAGGCGCCGCCTCCTCTCATGCGGTTTGTTGCAGCTATTATATCATAGGGTCCGCGCGATTGACACCCCCCATTTTCCAGCCGGCTCTGAATGACCCATTCCAAAACGGGGCATACTTCCGGCATCCATAGAATGGAGGGTGGCGTATGCTGATTTGCCTGATTCGTACTGTAATTCTCTATTTTTTGCTTATTGCGGTGATCCGGCTCATGGGAAAGCGCCAGCTGGGAGAAATGGGACCGCTGGAATTTGTAGTGGCCATCCTCATTGCAGATCTGGCCTCGGTTCCCATGCAGGATCTGGCCATTCCCCTGCTCTCCGGGATCATTCCCATTTTGATCATATTGGCAGCGGAATTACTCCTGTCCGTGGTGTGTTATCATATTCCCGGACTGCGGCGGATTTTCAGCGGAAAACCGGTCATTCTCATGGAAGATGGTACGCTGCTGCAAAAGAACTTGAAAAAGACGCGCATCACGCCTGACGAACTTACGGAGCTCTTGCGCGAGAAGAATGTAGTGGACTTGACCACGGTAAAATATGCGATTTTGGAAACCAACGGTCAGATCAGCGCCTTGCTCTATCCAGAGTATGAGCCGCCCACCGCCAAGGACTTGACAGCGACCGCTGCACCGCTCTCCTTTCCGGTTACCATTATCTCCAGCGGAAGGCTGCTGCGCAAAAATCTGCCCATCGCCGGTCGAAGTGAGCAGTGGGTACACGGCGTACTCTCCGCCCATGGCTGCACCGTTGAAGAGGTCTACCTTCTCACCGTAACGCCGGACGGAACGCTCTATCTCAGTATCAAGGAGAAATGATATGCGACACATCGTCATTGGCGGCGGCATCTTTGCGGCAGTGCTGCTGTTTTGCCTCTGGTCAGGATATTATGTCACCCAGGCCGTAAAAAGCGCAGAAGAAAGCCTGGTGCAGGCATACGATCTTGCCGAAAAAGAAGATACCGATGCAGCACTGAAAGCCGTGGAAGCGGCGTCAAGCTGCTGGGACGATCACAGCGACTATTTCGGCACAGTCCTTCGCCACGATGAAATTGACGGCGTGGTGGGAGAGTTCGCGAGGCTACGCATCACCATCCGCTCGGGCGACAACGATGAGTTTCTTCCCACCTGTGCGGCTCTCTTGGCAACACTACGCCATATCCGCGAAATGGAATGGCCGTATTTTTACAATATCTTCTAAAAAAGCGTGCTGCATGGCTGCAGCACGCCTGAGACTGTCAAAAAACCTCTCAGAAGATGTCCGGGACAGAGCAGCGGGGGGTGTGTGCGGGGGGCAAAAAGCCCACCGCGCGTTCAATCAACAGGATTTTGAAACTTTTTGAAAGTTTTAAAATCCGCACAGCGGGGCGAAAATACTTTTT
>DVGD01000036.1 GCA_018712905.1 Candidatus Avoscillospira stercoripullorum
TTATTTCCCGGCCAGATCCTTGTCCAGGCAGCAGTTCTTGTACTTCTTGCCGCTGCCGCAGGGGCAGGGGTCGTTGCGGCCGACCTTGGCCTTGCGCACCTGGGGCTGGCGCTTGACGGTTTTGTCCCCGGCGCCGCCCTCGCTGGTGACCTTGGCCACCTTCTCGCGCTTGATCTCGGTCTGGGGCTTCACCTGTACCAGGAACATCCGGCGCACGATCTCCTCCCGGATGGAGTCGATCATGTTCTCGAACATTTCGTAGCCCTCGCGCTTATACTCCACCACGGGGTTGTTCTGGCCGTAGGCGCGCAGGCCGATGCCCTGGCGCAGGTCTGTCATGGCGTCCAGGTGATCCATCCAGTATTCGTCCACCACCCGGAGGGTCACCACGCGCTCGAGCTCCCGCATCACGGGGGAGGTGAGGGCGGCTTCCTTCTTCTGATAGTAGGTCTTCATGATAGCCAGGAGATCCGCCGCGGCCTGCTCCTTGGTAAGGGTGCTGAGTACCTCGTCGGTGTAGCTCCATGCGCCCTTGGGGAAGCAGATTCCGTCGAAGTGGGAAAGGAGGCTCAAAAAGTCGCTGCGGGAGATGTGCGCCTGCTCGCCGAAGGCGGCATTCACATTGCTCTCGGCCACCACCTCCATCATGTGCACCACCTGGCTTTGGAGATCCTCGCCCTCGAGCACCTGGCTTCTCTGGCCGTAGATGACCTTACGCTGGGTGTTCATCACGTCGTCGTATTCGAGGACGTTCTTCCGGGTCTGGTAGTTGCGGCTCTCCACGTTCTTCTGGGCGTTTTCGATGGCGCCGGAGAGGATCTTGGCGTCGATGGGCGTGTCCTCGTCGAGCCCCATGGTCTCCATCATGCCCTTGATGCGGTCGGAGCCGAAGAGGCGCATGACGTCGTCCTCCAGCGAGAGGTAGAATCGGGTTTCGCCGGGGTCGCCCTGGCGGCCGGCACGGCCGCGGAGCTGGTTATCAATGCGGCGGGACTCGTGGCGCTCGGTGCCCACGATGAACAGGCCGCCGGCGGCGCGCACCTGCTCGGCCTCTTTACTAATCTCGGCCTTGTGCTTCTCGTAGGCCTCCTGATAGGCGCGCCGCGCTGCGAGAATCTCGGGATTCTCGGTCTCGGAGTAGGCGTTGGCCTCCACGATGAGCTCCTCGGCCATGCCGCTCTTGCGAAGGTCGTTGAGCGCCAGGTATTCGGCGTTGCCGCCGAGCATGATATCGGTACCACGGCCTGCCATGTTGGTGGCGATGGTCACGGCGCCCAGCTTACCGGCCTGGGCGACGATCTCGGCCTCCTTCTCATGGTGCTTGGCGTTGAGGACGTTGTGGGGCACGCCCTCCTTCTTGAGCATCTTGCTCAGGATTTCCGACTTTTCAATGGAGATGGTGCCCACCAGTACGGGCTGTCCCTTGGCGTGGCACTCCTTGATCTGCCGGATGACGGCGCGGAACTTGCCGGCCTCGGTCTTGTAGACCACGTCGGGGTGGTCGATACGCGCCACGGGCTTGTTGGTGGGAATCTCGATGACATCCAGGTCGTAGATGCCCATGAACTCCTCGGCCTCGGTGAGGGCGGTGCCGGTCATGCCGGAGAGCTTGGCGTAAAGCCGGAAGAAATTCTGGAAGGTGATGGTGGCCAGGGTCTTGCTCTCGTTGGCCACGGTGACGCCTTCCTTGGCCTCAATGGCCTGGTGGAGTCCCTCGTTATACCGGCGGCCGTACATCAAGCGGCCGGTGAACTCGTCGACGATGATGACCTGGCCGTCCTTGACCACGTAGTCGATGTCTCGCTTCATGAGACCCCGGGCTTTCATGGCCTGGTTGATGTGGTGCGCCAGGGTGGTGTTCTCCGGGTCGGAGAGGTTTTCCACCTGGAAGTACTCCTCGGCCTTGGCGATGCCCTTGGCCGTGAGGGAGACGGTGCGCGCCTTCTCATCGACGATATAGTCGCAGTCGTACTGATCCTGCTCCTCCTTCTCGTCGGTGGAGGCGAAGACCATCTTCTTGAGCCGGGAGACGAAGAAGTCCGCCATCTCATAGAGCTTGGTGGACGCCTCGCCCTGGCCGGAGATGATGAGGGGGGTTCTGGCCTCGTCGATGAGAATGGAGTCCACCTCGTCGACGATGACGAAGTTGTGACCCCGCTGCACCATCTCCTGCTTGTAGATGGCCATGTTGTCCCGGAGGTAGTCAAAGCCCAGCTCGTTGTTGGTGCAGTAGGTGATGTCGGCGGCATAGGCTTCCCGGCGCTGGGCGGCGGTGAGGCCGTGGATGATGAGACCCACGGAGAGCCCCAGGTAGCGGTAGACCTTGCCCATCCACTCGGAATCGCGCTTGGCCAGGTAGTCGTTGACGGTGACGATGTGCACACCCTTGCCCGAGAGGGCATTTAAGTAGGCCGGCAGAATGGCAACCAACGTCTTGCCTTCACCGGTCTTCATCTCGGCAATGCGTCCCTGATGGAGCACGATGCCGCCGATGACCTGCACCCGGTAGGGGCGCATGCCCAGCACCCGGTCGGCCGCCTCCCGGCAGGTGGCAAAGGCCTCCACCAGGATATCGTCCAGGGTTTCGCCGTTTTGCAGCCGCGCCTTGAAATCCGCAGTCTTGGCCTTGAGCGCCTCGTCGGAGAGCTGGCGGTATTCGTCCTCCAGCGCCATGACGGCGTCCACCTGCGGCATGAATTTCTTGATTTCCCGCTGGGAACGGGTGCCGAAGAGTTTATTGATGAGTCCCATGTGCGTCAAACCTTTCCGCGATTGAAAATCAAACAGCTGGATTATATCACAAACTGCCCCTTAAAAAAAGGATATTCTGTGAACTTTCCCGCGGGCTGGGAAAATTTAGCCCTTGTGCCCAAGGAATCCTTTAATAAAAGAGGCGTTTTGCAATTTCCTCCCGAATTTTCTGCCGTCTGGCCACCAGCCGCGCCGCCGCGGCCAGCACCCAGCAGGAGATGAGCACATAGGGCGCCCACTGAAACCGCACCGATCCCAAATAGAGATCCACCACCAGCTCCACGCCCATGGCCAAAAGGCCGCAGAGTAAGAGCAGCAGCGCCGTGCGGTTGAGGGGATCCCTGCCCCAGCACTGGCGGAAGAGGTACACCAGAAGTAAAAGGGCGCCTGTGCTTCCGGCAGCCAGGGGAAGCCCCAGGGGCAAAAACCAGTTTCCGCCGGAGAAGTGGGCGATGCCCCACAGGTACAGGCACACCGCCACGCCGTCAAGCGCCAAAAACCGCAGCCGATGGTAGCGGCTGGCGGCCAGGGGCGGGAGAACCCACACCATGAGCATGGTGAGGGCGCCGAAGACGTAGAACGACCACGAGAGCTGGCCGTCGGGCAGGAGGTCACAGAGCATGGTGACGAGAATGGGGATGGCCAGCACCACAGCAAGGAGCGCCGCGGCAAACTGCCGATCCACCCGGCGGAGCATCCGCTCGGCCTGGCGGGGGTATGGCCGCACCACCGGCTCCTGCCAGGGCTCCCGGGGGTTGATTACCTCCGTGCCGCACAAGGGACACCGGCGCTCGCTGGGAGACAGCTCCACGCCGCAGTTGACACAATAGGACATTGCCGTTACTCCTTTCCATCGGCGGGGTTGTTGCTCTCCACCTTCACATGGATGCCCGCCCGCACCAGATAGCGGAAAAATGCCCTGGGCAGATCGGTCTCACGGATGGTGCTGGTGAAGGTGAGGTGGGCGCTGCCCTGGTAGGAGAGCGCCGCCAGCACCACGCGGTTTTGTGACAAAGGCCCCAGCATCATGTCCATGCGGGTGACGTACTGCGCCATTTCCTGGGGCAGCCGCACCAGCCCCAGGTTACTCAGGCACGTGGAGGTGATTCGGTCGCCCACCTGGTGGAATACCAGCCGCATCACCAGGTTTTTGAGAAACAGCGGCACCAGCCTGAGGGCGATGCTCTGCTCAGAGCGGACGTTCTGGGAAAACCGGGCGCAGAGGTTTTTCTCCGTGGCCTCCAAGGCCATCTGGCAGTGGACGATGTTGGTGAGCTCCTCTATGGTGTAGTGCCCCAGCCGGGGCTCCATGCCGGGGTTTACATAAAGCGCAAAGTTGCGTACGGTCTCGCTGGGGAAGAAGCTGCGCAGGTTCACCGGCACGCAGACCTTCACCGGCTTGAGGCGGCCTTTGGGGCGCACACTGCGCCGCTGCATCTCGTCCAGGCAAAGGAGGAGCACGGCGGTGAGGTATTCGGTCACCGACACGCCGTAGGAGCGCGCCTTCTCCTTTAGCTCCGCCACCGGGCACATGCCGGTGATGACGTGGATGACGTCCGGCGGCTCGTCGGTGCCGCGGACGTGGTAGGCGGCCTTCTCCGCCCGGGGGAGCGTCTCCGGCCGGGCATAGCGCAAAAAGGCGTCCTCCAGCTCCTCTGGCCGGGGCTGCTCGTCGCAGTCTAAAAGGCCGCTGCCCCGGGGAATGGCCGCGCCGTATTTAAGCCTCAGGTATTCGGCCACCAGGGTCTTTAAAAAGAGAAGCCCGCCGGTGCCGTCGGTGAGCACGTGGAAGTACTCGCAGGCGATGCGGGTCTCATAATAGCGCACCCGGAAGAGGAAGCGGTCGTTGTCCTTCAAATCCATGGGCACGCAGGGGTTTTGCACGTCCTGCTGGATGGTGGGGGCGCGGTCGGTGTGCTGGAGGTAAAACCAGAACACGCCCCGCTTGAGCCGCACGGCAAAGGCGGGAAACCGCCGCGTCACGGCGTTCACCGCCTGCTGCAAGACCACTGGATCCACCGCCTCGGTGAGGTTGGCCGAGAAGCGGAAGAGCGCCGTCCAGCTGCGGCGCATGGCGGCGGGGTAGATCTTCGCGGCATTGTCCAGGCGCATCCAGCCCCGGCGAAGCAGTTCATCGGCCATAGTCATTCCTCCAGCAGCGTTTTGATTTCCCGCCAGGCGGCGTTGGCCTCGGGCACGCCGTAGAGTAAGTACGCGTGCCACATCCCCGGCTCGATGGAGATTGTGGCGGGCACCCCGGCATCCAAGAGCCGCGTGCAGAGCCGGCGGGAATCGTCGAGGAGAATTTCATCTCCGCCCACGTAGATGGCGCAGGGCGGAAGCCCCGTGAGGTCTCCCCACAGAGGAGACACCAGCGACAGTGCCGCCTGCTCCGGGGCGTAGCAAGCGGCATAGGCGGCAAGCTCGGACTTGGTGAGGGAGATATCCACCTCCCGGTTTTCCTCCATGCTCTCGCCGCTCAAGGTGAGATCCGTCCACGGCGAGATGGCCACCAGCCTGGCGGGCAGGGGAATGCCTTGGGCTTTGAGCAGCAGGCACAGGGAGAGGATGAGCCCGCCCCCGGCGGATTCTCCGATGAGGGTGATGTCTGAGCCCTGGTAGCCCTGCCCCAGGAGATATTGGTAGGCGGTCATGGCGTCGTCCAGGGCGGCAGGGAAGGGGTGCTCCGGCGCCAGGCGGTAGGCGATGCACAGCGTCCTTACGCCGGTCTTGGCGGCGATGACCCCGGCAAACCCCGCTGCATAGCGGATGGAGCCTGCCACATACCCGCCGCCGTGGAGATAGAGCAGCACCCGCGGATCCTCCAGGGTGGTCTCGGCGGGGGTGAGCCAGCAGGCGGGGAAGTCCTCCAGCTGAAAGTCCTGCCGCTGTACCTTGGCGGCCACGGTCTTGGCGCCCAGCTCTCCCAGGGCTTCCTGGAGATTGCGGGAGGTCTGGATGGAGGTCTTGGTGAGGATGGGTTTCATCAGGCGGATTTGCTCGCGCAAAACCGAAGAGACAAGGCTTGGCATATAGGCTCCTCTCCCCGCCGGGGCGGGATGTACTTTTTCCTAGTATACCACAGTTTACCGCCGGATGGAATGGAAAAGGCTCCTTTACAAGGAGGCGAAATGATGGTAACATGAAGACGCGTTTCGACGCAAATCTCTCAAGAGAAAAAGGAGCTTCACCATGAAACGACTGAAAATCGGAGCAATCTCGGCGCTGCTGGTGCTGGGACTGCTGGTGGGAAGCGCCGGTGCAGCCGGCAGCGGCGTGCTGCATGAGGCGTCCCTCCAATTGTCCGGCGACCTCACCCTCACCGGCGCGTATCTCGACCAGGGCGACGGCGCCAAGGAGCAGGTGCTCACCTACACCCCCGGCGGCGACGTGACGCCTCTGGTGGTCTACGGCGACACCCTCTATGGCCGCAGTACCATGGATTACATACAGTCTTACCTCTCCAAGAAGGGCTATACCGCCGTGGGCGCCATCAATGCCTCGTTCTTTGATATGTCCACCGGCATTCCCTATGGCATGCTGGTCACCGAGGGTGTTCTTCGCACCAGCGGCAACGTGACCACCGTGGGCATTTTGGAAGACGGCAGCGTCACCATCGGCGTCCCGGAGCTTACCATGAAGCTCACCTACGCCGGCGGTACCACGGATCTCAACTATAATAAAGCCCTCAGTAAGTCCAACGGCTTCTGCCTCTACTCCCAGGACTACGACTATGTGACCAAGAACAGCTTAAAGGGCTATTATCTGGTGTTGGAGGCCGCGGAAACGGAGCTCACCACCAGCTGCACCGTGGAGGCAAAGGTTGTGGACGTGGTGGAGAATGAAACCCTGGCGGACATCCCCGAGGACGGCTTCCTCTTGGGAATCGCCATGGACACCGACTACCAGTCCGCCCTGAAAAACATCAAAGGCATGAAGGTGGGCGACACGGTCACCATCACCACCACCGTCTCCTCCGACTGGGAGGATGTTGTCTATGCTGTGGGCGGCGGAGAGCTGCTGGTGGAAAATGGCAGGGCGCTCTCCGGCTTTACCCTGGACACGGCCAAGAAGCAGGTGGCCAGAACGGCGCTGGGACTTCTTAAAAATGGCGACGTGATCTGCTACACCGTGGACAAGGGGCATGGCTCCAACGGCATGACCCTGGAGGAGCTGGCCGAGCGGCTGGCGGAGCTGGGGTGCGTCACGGCCATCAACTTGGACGGCGGCGGCTCCACCTGCATCGGCGTCACCCAGCCCGGCGACACCACCTTCACCACCGTCAACAACCCCTCCGACGGCAAGCAGCGCGAGTGCGCCAACTATCTTTTCTTCGTCCGTCCCACCAAGTCGGCCGGGGTGGCCGCCCAGCTCTATCTCTATCCCTATGACGCCGCGGTGCTCCCCGGCGGCCAGGTGGAGATGACTGTCAAGGCTGTGGATCGGAACTACATGGCCGCCACGGTTCCCAGCAGCGTGAGCCTCACGGCCACCGGCGGCACCCTGGAGGGCAGCACCTTCACCGCGGGCAGCGCCGGTACCGCCACGGTGCGTGCCAGCGCCGGCGGCCTCCAGACCAGCGTATCGGTGCTGGTGGTGGAGTCACCCTCGAGCATCACCTTGAGCCGCCAGGACGACGACAAGGCGCTTCAGAAGCTGGTGGTGGAGAACGGAACCAGCGTTGACCTCACCGCCCAGGCCACCTACCTCGGCACGGACATCTCCGCCCAGGACACCTCCTTCACCTGGAGCCTCACCCCCGCGGTGGGCACGGTGGATGAAAATGGCGTTCTCACCGCCGGGGAGGATAACGCCACCGGCGAGCTCACCGTGACCTGCGGCGAAACGTCGGTGACCATCCCTGTGGAGGTCAAGGGCAATCCCTTTGTGGACACCAAGGAGCACTGGGCGAAGGATTATATCACAGAGCTCTATCTGGAGGGCGTGCTCCAGGGCTCCAAGAATGAAGATGGCGAGATGGTGTACCGTCCCGACGATTCCATGACCCGGCAGGAGTTTGTGGCGTCGCTCATCCGGTGGCTGGGCGTGGACAGCGCGCAGTATGCCGACGTTGAGCTGCCTTTTGCCGACACCGACAAGATCTCCGCCTGGGCGCTCCAGGACGTGAAGGCGGCCTATACCCTGGGCTACTTCACCGGCAGCGGCAGCGGAGAAAATCGCCGCGCCAATCCCACCGCCACCATCACCCGGGAGGAGGCCATGACCATTCTGGCACGCACCGCGCAGCTGGAATCGGACTCTGACGCATTGTCCCGGTTCTCGGATGCTGACAGCGTCTCCAGCTGGGCAAAGCCCGCCATCACCGCCATGGTGGAACTGGACGTCATCGACGGCTCCGGCGGCAAGCTCCAGCCCCAGGGAAATGTCACCCGGGCGCAGGTAGCCAAGATGCTCTGCACCATGCCGGAATAATTCGAAAGAAGCTTCCCGCACCAGGTTGGCTGAGACCGCCCCTGGTGCGGGGATTTTTTTGCCCCTGCGCGCATAGAGTGTGGCAAGGAGGGACACGCCATGAGACAAAAACATGAACCCATCCCCTGGAAGCGGGGGCTAATCGCCATTCTTGCCGCTCTGGCCGTCAGCGCGCTTTGCTGCGGCCTTCTGTCGCTGCTGACCCTGGGGGAGAAGATCCCGCTGGAGGGCGCCAAGACCGCCGCGCCGATCCTCTCGGCGCTGAGCCTGTTTGCCGCCTGCTACTATACGGTGCGGCCGCAGCGGCAGCAGAAGCTGCTCATCGCCCTGGGCATGGGCGCGGTCTATGTGGCGGCGCTCTTTCCCCTGCGCCAGTGGGTGGCGCCTCAGGAGGCGGTGACGCTGGATCTGCGCCTGGCTGCCCTGGCTGTGGCTGCTGCGGGGGCAGGACTTTTAGCCAGCAAAACGCCGCGCCGCACGAGAAGGTGAAGGAATACCGTCATTTTGCTGGAACGTAAATATTATTTACGCACTAACGGCAAAATGCAGGATGAGATGCAGTTTCTATATTTGGGAGAGAAATCAGCCCTGCCACACCAAATATTGTGTGCGGGGCTGATTTTCCAGGAGACTTTTTGGGCTCTTGGTTTCTAAGTTAACATAAAAAGATTAACATAATATTTGTCATAATTAACAAAAATTTCTGAATTTCCCAATTTCCCTTGAATTTCAGAGAGAATTGCTATATATTATCTACACTTGATGGAAGACGGCGGTAGAAATAATCCAAAGCTCTGGAAATTATTTGTACTACTGTTTTTCCGGCCTACATAAGCTCCCCATGGGAGCGTGATGACATTGCAGCAGCATAAATGCAAGAATACCGTATTTGGTATTGTCTTTTTCCTTTTCTTTTTCCTGGGCGCCATATGTGGTGTGTTCCTGTTCCGCTGCCTCCAGCGCAGCGACAGCGCCTGGCTGGCGGCTTACTGTGCCGCGCTCTCCGGTGCCGGGAACCTCTCCGGCGGAGCGCTTTTGCTGCTGCTATTGCGCCCTGTGGCGGTGGTGCTGGCGGTGGGTATGTTTCCCTTCGGCCACCGGCTGCTGCCCCTTCTCATCTTTCTTCGCGGCTGCCTGATGGCTTATTCCTTCTCGGCATGCTTTATCAGTGGGCTGTCGCCCGAATTTGTGGTATTTCGCGGTTTCATTCTATTGCCGCTTTTTTATTTTTTCTGCCGCTGGGTCTATTCCATGCACGAAGCCCAGGGCACCTGCGCCTGATCCCCATTCAGGCGGGAATTGCACCCACAAGAGGATAAGACTATGGCTGAGATTTTAGAAGAATACGAGGATTTCCTGGTAGAAACCAAGCACGCCTCCGGCAACACGGTGGCATCGTACATGCGGGATCTCCATCAGTTCGTCGCATACCTGCAGGAGCTGTGCCTCCAGGTGCTGGACGTGGATCAGTCCTGCGTGAGCAACTATATGGACGCGCTCCACGAGAAGGGCAAGTCTGCCGCCACCATCTCCCGCTGTGTCGCTTCGCTCAAGAGCTTTTATAACTACGCCGTCTCCCGGGGGAAGAAGGACTCCAATCCCGTGGCCAACATCCACGTGGAGAAGGCGGAAAAGAAGCTGCCGCAAATCCTCACCGGCAAAGAGGTGGAGCTGCTATTGGAGCAGCCCAAGTGCACCGATCTCAAGGGCTACCGGGATAAGGCCATGCTGGAGCTGCTCTATGCCACCGGCATTCGCGTCAGCGAGCTCATCAACTTAAACCTCACCGATGTGAACCTGCCCGGCGGCTTCATCCGCTGCGACTCCGGCGGCAAGGTGCGGATCATTCCGCTGTATCCCGCGGCTGTCAAGGCGCTCAGCGACTATATCCAGGACGTCCGCCCGAAGATGGTGGCCGATCCCATGGAGCCTTCGCTCTTTGTGAATGTCTCCGGGGAGCGCATGTCCCGCCAGGGCTTCTGGAAACTCATCAAATACTACCAGGAGAAGGCGCAGATCGACAAGGACATCACGCCCCACACCCTGCGCCACAGCTTCGCGGCGCACCTGTTGGAGAACGGCGCCGATCTTCGCTCCATCCAGGAAATGCTTGGCCACAGCGACATTTCCTCCACCCAGATCTACGCCCAGCTGGTCAAGCAAAACCTCAAGTCGGTATACCATAAGTACCATCCTCGCGCATAATTTCGAGAAAAACGCCGTCTCTTTCCACAAAGAGGCGGCGTTTTTGCAATATTCAAAGCAGGGAAGGGGAGAGACGCTACTTTTTGATCTTGGAGAGGGGATTGGCCTCGGCGGCGATTTTCAGCTCGGTGCTTTCGATGTGGGTGTAGATCTGGGTGGTGTTGAGGTTTTCGTGCCCCAGCACCTCCTGGACGGTTTTTACATCCACGCCGTGGGAGAGCATCAGCGTGGCGGCGGTGTGGCGGAGCTTGTGGGCGGAAAACTGCGAGGCGTCCAGCCCGGCGGCCAGCAGATGCTTCTTCACCAGCCGGTGGACGGCGGTGACGCTGATGCGGTTTTTGTCCCGGGAGCCGAAGAGCGCCCGGTTGTCGGTGAGCACCATTTTGTTGCGTTCAGGGAGGTACGCGTCGATGGCGGCCTTGCAGGCGGCGCCCATGTAGACGATGCGCTCCTTGTTGCCCTTGCCGACAACGCGAATCCGGTCTTCATAGACGTCGGTGAGGTTTAACCCCACTAACTCCGCCCGGCGAATCCCGCAGTTGAGAAAGAGCATCAAAATGGCGTAGTCCCGCTTGGCGTTGGGGCCATCCACGGCCTTTAACAGGCTGGTGCATTGCTCCAGGGTGAGATACCGGGGCAAGGACTTGCGGATTTTGGGAAACTCCATGTCCTGCACCGGGTTCACGTCCAGCTGCTTGGAATGGGTGAGATATTTATAGAAGGACTTGATGGACGAGAGCTTCCTGGCGCGTGCCGCAGAGCCGATGCCGGGATCGGCATGCTCCCGCTGGTCGGGAATGCGGTCGTTGGCGAGATAGGATAAAAAGTCGAAAATATCCGAAACGGAGATGGTCTCGATGAAGGCCAGATCCACATCTTTGATCTCGATGGTATTCAAATCGGTGTCGTACGGCATTTCACGCTTGACCAGCACCATAAACCGCAGGAACATCCGAAGATCCAAATAGTATTCCTGAATGGTCTTGGCCGATTGGCCTTTGATGGTTTCGTGGTAAGATAAAAAGTCCTTTAAGATCTGCGGACAGTCGGCATAGCGGATCATAAATTAGAAAACCTCCCAGATCGGCCGAAGCGGCCTTGGATGGCTTTATGATAGCACACCTCTCCTATAAACGCAACAAAATTTTTATTTTGTTGCGTTAGACGGATCCAGGGATCCACCTCCCTAACCGCACCCGTAGGGGCGGCTATCAGCCGCCCGCTGGAATCAAGTCACTTGCGCGGCGCGGGTCGATCGGAGATCGACCCCTACAGGGTGCAGCCGAAATTTTCACCGCATTGTCCGTCCGCAGCCCCCTAGGAGGCCTGCAGGATTGCTGCGAGGGTTTCCGACTGCGTATCGGTGAGCACGAAGCAGCCGTCGTGGCAGAAGATTGCCTGGATGGACGGGAAAAAGTCCAGCTCCAGGGAAAAGCCCTGCGCCGTGGTCAGGCGCACAATCCGCTCGCCAGCCGTCCAAAGCGCCTGGGCTTTGTCATAGACCGATTCCGATGGCGGACTGCTGTTGGATACCGTAATATTGCCTTCTCCATCCATCTCTGTAACCGGCTCCGACGGCGCCTCGCTGGCGGTAAAGACGCAGTGGCCTTCCGCCTCGCTATACCGCACATCGTCATTGCCATAGGCCGCGTACCAGGCGTCGGCAAAGCGGCGCTCTCCGGCCTCCTTGCCCTGGTTGACGACGGTGGAGAGAATGGCGAACATCGTGTCGATTTTTTGGGGATCCTCCAGGGTGTGCAGGGGCGTAAAATCCTTTTCCAGCACTTCCGCGGCAGCCAGGGAATCGGGCAGGCCGTAGACCTCCAGGAGCACGTTCATGCTCTCCCCTTCTTCCACCGAGACGGAAAGCGCCTCACAAAGGTAATAGGCATAGCCGCCCGGCGACGCCACAATGCAAAGGGAATCCAGCGTGGGATAGGCGGCGGCGTGGTAGACGCTGCTGCCGATGAGCGTCTCGTCTTCGCAGGATGTCACGGCGCCCATGGGCTCTCCCAGGTCAGCCTCGGTGGGCGCTTCGGGAAGCTTGTACTTCTGCTTCTCCTCCCAGGTAAGGGGAAAATAGGTGGCGCCGGGCACCGCATCCATGGCAAAGCCGTAGGCAACTGCCTCCGTGTTGGTCGTGGAAGGCTGCCATCTCACGGAGGCCAGCACCGCCACCAGGCACAGGCAGGCAGCCAATACGCCCCACCTTCTCCAGTGGCGCACCTTGGCCTTCTCCCGCGCCTCCAGAAC